>DVLA01000086.1 GCA_018715745.1 Candidatus Coprenecus stercoripullorum | reverse complement strand
ATATTATTCAGTCCCGTAGCTCAGTTGGTTAGAGCACTACACTGATAATGTAGGGGTCAGCGGTTCAAGTCCGCTCGGGACTACATTCAGTGCCAATGGGATTGGACACTTGGGGGGCTAGCTCAGTTGGCTAGAGCACCTGCCTTGCAAGCAGGGGGTCAAGGGTTCGACTCCCTTGCTCTCCACAAAACAGAAAGACCGTCCGGACGGTCTTTTTTCGTTTATGGTATTCCCCTCCGGACGGTTACGGCCTTGCTGTCCGGCCTCTCAGATGAATTTGATGACTTCCGTATTTCTCGGCTTTGCCTCCGGTGTCTCGTCAGGATAGCCGCAGGCAATAATGTACTGCACTTCATAACCCTCGCTGAACTGAAGGCTGTCAAGGTATTCCGCTGCGGCCGGCGATGTAAGGAAACGCGCCGAAGATCCGAGACAGCATGTACCGAGTCCGAATGAGTGGGCTGCGAGCATTATGTTCTCTCCCAGCAGGCCGGCATCTATCAATGTCATCCCGTCAGGCTTTACGGCCACAACGAAAAGGGCCTGCCCGTTGCGGAATGTGTTTCTGAAAGACGGGTCGGAAGTCATTGAAGAAGATATTTCCTCAGGCATGCTTTCCAGCTGCAGGCGACTCATTCCGTCTATCCATTCGGCATCGTCTACGATGCGTATTTCCCATTGCTGCGCATTCATGGCATTGGGGGCATTGATACCGCACTCGGCGATTCTGTAGAGCAGTTTCCGGTCGACAGGCCTGTCCTGGTATTTACGTATGCTCCGTCTTTCCATGATGGCCTCTACTACGGGGTTCTCATATCCCTTTTCCGTGTCTTCACGCTGTTCCGCCCCGTTGTCTCCACATGAACATACGGTCAGAAGCGCCATGGCGGCTGCTGCGGCCGGTAGTATTCGCGAAATTTTCATTGTATTGGTATTTAAATGGTTTATTATAGTGCAAACATAAAGAAAATATATTAAAGAAGCCCCGCACCATGCCCTTTGCGATCCTGGGTTTCCAGATTTCTTATCGGGGGCATGGCGCAGGGCAATGCACATGATGTTTTTTTGTTATGTAGATACAAAGATGCGGCGTATTGTGTAAGGATATACTTACATCAACCTTACAACATAGTGTCAGAGCCTGATTTTCCTCCACTTTTCCCTGATGCCGCCTCCGACGGAAACGGACGGTACCTGTTCTGCCTTTTTGTCCCTAAAGCATTGCGTCCTTACATTTTCCCTGATGTAGTCATAGAGTCCGCCCAAGTGGACAATACCCCTTTCTACCATGAAACACTCCAGCATGAAATAACTGAACATGCCGTGCCCCTTCTCGTCATAGGCCCATGCTGTCTGGTTGCTTTGTGCAGCCGAGAGCACTATAAGATTGCCTTTCGGCGCTTCATCCTTTACCTTGACAGTGATACTCGCCCTTCCGTTATCCGAGATATCGTTCCCGTTACGGGCCGTCCCGCTGTAGCAGGCGTCCAGCAGTACTAATGTGTATTCTGAGGGAATCGTTGCCAGCTCATTGTACAGCCAGCTTAATTTGCATGCAGTGGACAGATACCGTCCGTCTCCGTCAACCGGCAGCAGGTACCCTTCTTCCGATTTGGGATCGGAGGCTCCGTGACCGGCGTAATAGAATATCAGGCGGGCGTCCTTATGTGTATCGCCAGCCCTTTTCATCCATTCGACAGCTTTTGTAATATGGTTCCGGGTCGCATTAGGGTAGTATTCTATGTTGTTTTCAGGAATCCCGAAAGTCTTTATGCAGTATTCCCTGAAGATTCTCCCGTCGTTCGCCGCGAAATTGACATACTCTGCTTCTTCGTAATCCGAGTTGGCGATTATGACGGCGAATGTGTTTTCGTTGTTCCTTCCGGTTACCGGGATTTTGCTGTCTACTTCCGCGAGCCTCGGCAGGTTGATTATGACCGGCGGTTCTTCGCGAGGCGGAGTGCCTCCTGCCCTGGTTCCAGGATTTATACCTGAGACATATTTGTAAATTTTGCCGTCGGGCATCCTGTAGGACATCTGTGCAAGTACGATGGTATCGCTTTCTATGCTGTATACCGGCTCCTTTACCGTATTATGAAGAAACTCATCTTCGAATACCCGTGCTTCTGCCTTAGGTACCTGTACGAGCAATGGGCCGAACTTGCGGTCTATTATGGCGAACATTTCATTATCAGGATTATAGAATGTGATTTCCTGCACGTGGGTTATCTTTTCCCGGGCCATTGCCAGATAGTCGCTCCTGTATGCCTCCTTCAGTTCGCGCACATGCCCGGATGTCTCGGACTCCATTCTCCTGGAATATTCGGCCGAACTTTCGTACCGTCCCTTGCGCACCCACTCCACGGAATCCTTCTGCCATCTTATATCGGTATAAACGTCGAATTCAGGGAAGAAATCGTCTGGGTTGTCGTATATGTTACCTTCAGCATCAATATATTTTCTGGAATTGTTTAAGACAACTTCGGCAAGGCCGTTATAGAATGGCTCCGCATATTTGAACTCTGCCGGAACGGCGATTTTGCCTCTGTTGTCGATGTAGCCCCATGTTTCCGTCCCGATTTCATTTACGGCAGCCAGGCCTTCCGAATAATCCGATACGGAACTGTATGTATACGGGGTTACCAGTCTGCCCCTTTCATCTATGAAGCCCCATCCGTAACCGTTGTAAACGGCGGCACGGCCTTCATGGAAATTTCTTGCATCGACAAATCTGTGCCGTATGACAAGTTCTCCCTGCCCGTTTATGAAACCGGTTCTGCCGATTTTGTTTTTTACGGGTGTAAGGTTTCCGGCGAGGGCAATCCCGTGGGAGGCCGCCATACTTAATATGGCAGCGACAATTAATATTGAGGGTTTCATAATGTTCTGGTATTTACTTGGTTGTCTTGTGTTTGTCCTTGTCTTTAGGTATGAGTTTCCCTGCGGCAGCCTCCATTATGGCCGGAATCAGTACTGTGCCGTCCCTTTCATCTTCCGGGAGGTTCAAAAGGGCATCATACCTTTGTTTGTAACCGCTTTTTCTGGAGTCGTATGTGTCGCCTTGGCCGTATTTGTTGCCCCCGCAGCACAATGCCTTTGTAGTTTTGAGATTGTCTATCGTTCTGGACGTGGCGGTAAGCAGGATAAGCCATTCCATGGTCGCCTTGTCGCTTATCGAGTACTTAATGGCGGTAAGCAGGTCCTTCTCATTCTGGGGAAGGCTGCGATACAGGGATAACGACATGTCTTCATACTCTTTCTTGAATGACTCGCTCTGACAGAGTACGGCATCGCTCTCGACCTTGGATCTCCGCGAAGGCAGGTTTTCATAGAAATTGACGAACTTTCCGAAGAGTCCATTCATTTTCCCGATTATGACCAAGGAATCGGTGAGGCGGAACAGCCTGCCTGCCGAGGCTATCAATGCCATTGTATTCTGTGCCGGATCCGTACAGCTGCTGACAAGCCCGGATATGAACCGGTTTTCCATTGGTATGCCTTGCGACTCGAAATAAGAGGCAACCCGGTCCGCTACTGCCTTTCTGACCGATGTGTCTTTCTCGAACATGTGATACTGCCGTTTGAACTCTTCTGTCTTTTCCCCGTCGGCAAGTCTTTTGAACGTCGATACATATTCTGTAACTTCCTTCGGGAAAGGAAGGCCGTCAGTTATCGCTTCGAGTGAGCGGATGCTTTTATTTATGGAGCGCATATCCTCGAAGTGCCGTATTTTGAGGGATATTTCCTCTTCAGCCCTGCACATAGCCGGGAGATTGCAGCTGTCAATGCTTGAGAAAAGTCCTTTGTACTCTCTTAACTGTTGCCTGGAAAGCCTGCCTTCGGAGGCCATTTCCTGTAATTTGCTTTCCGACAGCTTGAAAGCGCCACGCAGTTCCGAAGCGATTCTGTGGCCGGTTTCATTCAGGACATCGGTAAAGTCCCTTTTCCATATTGTAAAATACTCTGACAGCAGCCATTCCCTGTCTGTCGTCTGGGGCTTCAGGCTGAAGGCGTAGGCTACTTTCTGTACATCCTCCCGGTATCTGTCCGGAAGCAGGCCGAAATTATCCGCGAGCGACTTTATCCTTGCCATATCCTTTTCTCTCTGCCTTATGATTTCCGAGATTTTGCGGCTGAACCTGTTTTCGTTATTCAGGTGTTTTGCGATTGAATATATAATGATAGCAAGGGCGAGTACGGAAATGATGCACAGGAAAAGCCCTGCCGGAGGGGCCCATCTCAGTACTCTCGATATGCCGGAAGGTACGTTTGTCCGGAAAAATACCGGCTTGAATCCTTCGCTGATATTCAGGAGCCCGCCGTTTTCCGACATGATCATAGTACTGGAGCCGCTTAGGATGTCTTTCCCGATAAACTTCATGTCTGGCAGCCTGACTTTTGCAGGCCAGAAGATACCGTCCGATACTTTCTGCACTCCTCCCCCGCTGAGGGTCATGTAAGGAGTCTCTCCGTTGAGGAACAGCCCGGCAGCATAATATGGGACTTTTGCGGATGAAGAATATTCCCACCCGTTGCCATTATTGTCCAGTTCATGCACTGCACCGGGGACAAGAATGAACAGTTTTGACAGATCTCTTGTCAGGCAGATGTCATATATGGCGCGCAACGGCGGGCATTCCCCTTTTATTATGGCCCTTTCCGCCTTCCCGGAGGCATCCGCCGTCCACAGGCCGTGATTGAGGGTTCCTATATAGGTGACCGACGGGTTGCTGAAATCGGCTGCGGTCGCGTAAAAGTCATAATGCGGTATCGTGAAGCTTTCCCCGCCTTTCATATTGTGGATAAATGTACTGTCAGCATAGTCGACTATAAGCCTGCCGTATTCGGACAGGAATACCCTCTGTATTTTCAGGCTGTCCCTGAAAGTGGCCTCAATCAGTTTCGGCCTGGCCATGGGGGAGACGGCTACCCTGTAGACACCGAAGTCGGTAGCGAAAACGAGGTCTTTTCCGTAAATACCTGCAAGATGCCTTACCTTTACGCCTTTTCCTGGACGGATATTCCGTATGAATGCCGACTTGCCATCGGAAATCCTGTACAGGTCGTCATTGCCCGTTATGGCGAATACCGCCCCGTTCCTGGTGTGCGGGCATACGTCGGTGAGCGCGGTCCCGTTGCCGATATTGATGTGGGAAGGAATCTTGAGTACGGCCTTTTCTGTTGCCAGATAATAGAAATCACCATGTTTCAGAAAACATTCCCTTCCCCTGTTGTTAAGTCCGCTTATTGCGCTTCTGAACGGAAGCCTGAACTTTCCTTCCCCGTTCTCATTCCCTACGGTCAGGGTCCAGTCCGAAACGGTAAATGTATAATCCCCGTCCCGATAGAACAGAAGGGGCTTGTTCCGGAATTTCCTTGCCCGCTTGCCGTTTCCGTCCACATACAGGTCACCGTCCGGAGTTATCCAGTAAAGCCTGTCTCCGTATGCATGAATCCTGTTGACCTGTCCGGGAAAAACGGTGTCGCACGTAATGGAAGGGTTCCCGTCTTTTCCGACACCGCAGTTCTTGATTCTGACTACTCCGCTGTTCCCTCCGGCATATATCTCCCCGTTTTCAGTCGAGTCCATGCTGTTGAACCTGTATTCCGCGCGATTGTTTTTTGTTATCCGGAACATGAGCACAGTATCCCTGATATCTCCGGCCGTACTGCCCGTTTCAGGCAGGGGATACCAGTATATGCCGTTTGAAGTACCGCAGAAGACAGTATCGCACCCGTTTCCCTTTTTTATCAGGAAGGAGTAGGGGGAATATGTCAGGCGCCCGGGAGAAATGGCGTAGTCGGTAATGACCGATATGCTGTCATCACCGTGGACACGGACGAGTTTGAGGCCTTTATTGCGTATTCCTACGAGAAGCCTTCCCGGGCCTGCCTCACGTATGCAGTATATATGTCCGTAGTCTATATACATCGGATTGCCGAATCTCATGCCTTCAGTGTACAGCCTGGCGATGGTCCCTGCCTCTGTCCCGATATAAAGGCAGGTGTCCGATGCTGCAAGGGCGGATATGGGGGAGGGGAATGCGCAATAGGTCTCTCCGAGTTTCATATTGCCGTATTGATTTCCGCAGGCTGCCGGCAGCGCCAGAAGCATGAGTAATAGGAAGCGTTTCATATTTTATGTGTTTGTGGGTTTTAAAATCCTCAAATATAGTGAAAATACTTATTCCGTCACTTTGAGGGTTTCACTGATTATCGCGCAGCAGAGAAGGTAGGCGTTGTAGGTCTCTTCGATTACCGCATATTCGTAAACGCTGTGTACGGCGTGCTGTCCGCTGAATATGCAGCATCCTCCGTTCAGCCCTTTGGCTGCCATCATTGCCGCAGTCGTTCCGCCTCTTTCATCGGCGAACTCTACAGGGATACCTGTCTTTTCAGAGGCCTTCAGGACTATTGAATGCGATTCAGGGTGCATGGAATAACTTACGTTTTCGTACTGGAGGCTGTTGTCTATCAGCTCCATTCCGACGAACGGGAATTCGGAGGCCGTATGTTCCCATGCCTGTGCGAGATATTTATCATACAATTCGCCGTCATCTTTGGAAAAATACCTTATGCGTACGGACACCGTGCAATTGTTCCCGTCCACCACCAGGCTCCATGGATGGATGTAGCCCTGCAGGCCTTCCGAGCGTTCAGGCCTGGTCTCGAGAGGGAAACTGGCGATATAATGGCTTGCTGCCGCGATGGCGTCCCCGAACTGCATTTCCTTTGCGCTTCCGGGATGCGCGTCATGCCCTTTGAACCCTACGATTACCTGTTTTGCCGTAAAGTTGGACTTTGTAATAACCCTGTCCCCCAATCCGTCTATGTCGAAAAGGATGTCCGGGTTGAAAATTGCGGTGTCTACTCTTGCGGCGCTCAATCCTATGTCTTCATTCGGGCATATTACAAACTGGAGCGGGCCGTGCTTGAATTTCCTGTCGTTCAGGGCGGTTTCTATAAGGGATACAACAACTGACATTCCGCACTTGTCGTCACCCCCGAGCAGTGTGGTACCGTCGGTATGCACTATGGTTTTGCCTATGCAGTTTTTAAGTGCTTCGCCCTCAGGTGAGTCTGTCCTGATGAACGTGCTGTCGTTCAGCTTGATGTCCCCACCCTGGTAATTATATATGACCGAAGGGCGTACCGGGGCTCTTTTACACTCCGGCGTTACGTCCAGATGGCAGCTGAATCCGAGAACCGGAACTCCTTTCCTTCCGATGTTGGAGGGGATGTTTACATATACGTAATTGTCATCTGAAAGTATGCACTCCACATCCGGCGAAAGGCCGCGTATCTCATCGGCAACGAATGCGGCAAGCTCCCTCTGCCCCTCCGTCATTGGAAATTCCCCCGGTGCGAATGCGGGCGTGGACTGGCTGTCTATGTTTACATAGGACAGGAAACGCTGTAAAAGCTGTCCCGTAGAAACGTAACCTTTGCCGGCTGCGAACCCGGAGTCAGACAATAGAAAGAATGAACAAAGTGTCAGGATAAAAATTGAATTTCTCATAACTATAACATTTAAAACATCTTTACGCAAAGTAAACATTGCCGTACCCTTTTCCTCCTTACAGCATCCCACAGCGGTGCGTTGTTGGAAAATTGTGATGTTTTCCGGTTCGGATATAAGAAAGCGGAAACACCATTTATCCGATAAGAGGCTCTGGAATGCCTTGACGCAAGATAAATGATGCCCCCGCATTTATGATAGGCAGGCATGAACATGCCGCTTGCCATCGTAGTATGCGAGAACTTCATCTGGCTCCTGCGTCATTGAAATTTTCCAGATTTCTTATCGGAGCCGGACAATTGTCCCGTTATGTACTGCAAAAATACAAAAAAACTGATGGAAAAATTACATATCTTTGCGTCGGATTGACGTATTCGCGATGAAAAAACTGTTGCTGTTATCTGCCGTATCTGTCATTACTTTCTTCAATGCAGCCGCACAGGAATATCCCATAGAGTGGGAACGGTACACATCCCGGGAATATATTTATGATATTAAGACCGGCAGCAATACTGCAGGGATGTCCGAGACGGACTTCACGGACTATCTGCTTAATTCAGCCAGAACCGGGCTTGCACTGCAGATACAGGTGCATGTAAAGGATGTTTCCGAGCTGGCCAAAGAGCAGGCGGACGGCCGCATATCTATTGAATACTCATCCCGGACAAATGTCTCTACGGATCTTGACCTGAAACTTGTCCGGACGAAGACGGCTTACGATGCCGTGTCAGGACAAGGGTATGCCATAGCCTATGTCAACCGTGACGAAGCGCGCAGTTACTACGTCAATGAACTGACATTGACTTGTAACAGCATAGACAATTCCATCATTCTTGCCGGAAGCCTTGAGTCTGCCGGATTCAAATCCAGGGCCAGGACGGAGCTTGAATCTTCGAAAGAGTATTTTGCATCTGCCGAGATCTCGTTGTTCTGGATGAATATTTTCGGAATGTCTCAGCCTGAACTGTCCGGATGGCAGGAACGCCTTAATGCGGCCGGGCGGAAAATCGAGGGGATGCTGTCGGAGCTGGAACATGCAACGGCCGTCTGCCTCTCCTGCAATGCAGATATTTTCGGGGTCGGGGATGCCGCGCTGCAGAATGAGCTGAAAGGGATATTGTCTGAAAAGGGATGCAGTTTTGTCGAGGACCCTTCGCTGGCGGACTGGTCCGTCACCGTAGAAGTCACATCGAGAGAGTATAATAAAATGGACATGGGCTCCGGTACTTATTATTTCTCGTATGCGGATGCGGATATTTTCATAGACAGAATGCTGACCTCGCAACGGATATACGGGAACAGGGTATCTGCAAAAGGCGGACATACGAAAGGATATGCCGAGGCGGCAAGGGCTGCCTTCAAGGATCTGGCCGAGGAATTGGGCACTATTATTATACAGAATATACAATTATGATATGAAACGGTTATTTCTTTTTCTAATAGCGGCATTCGTGTTCTTCCCGTCAACGGCGCAGGATGAAAGGCTGAGGATTGCGGTATTCGATCCCACTTCGAGCGGTACCTCTATCGATGAGGGTACGAAGATTGCAATACGCGAGCTCATAAGTTCAACCATAGTAAATACCGGTAGACATTCAATCGTTGAACGTTCATTGCTTGAAAAGGTAATGCAGGAACAGTCGTTCTCAAATTCCGGAGCTGTGGACGATTCGCAGATGACTGAAATTGGAAAACTGGCCGGGGCGAATAAGATCATAGTATCCGTAGTGACATTGACCGGAGGGAGGAATATGCTTAGCGTTAAGATGATAGATGTTATGACGGCAAATGTGGAACGCCAGAAGGTCAAAATCGTGACTTCCGGAGAACTGCTCGATATCGTCGAGCCGATGACACTGGAGCTTATCGGGGAGGCAGGAGGTCAGGCATACGATAGCGGAGTGCGTGAGACTGCGGCTGTTTCTCCATCGGATGCAGGAACTGCAGGCAGTCCGGTCAGTCAGGAAGTTCTGATACCCGCGGAAGATGAAGTCATTTTGTATCTGCCGGCCGGGTACGAACCGAAGAAGGAAAAGGACCGCGACTTGTTGGTCCCGGTTATCTTGGACAAAAAACTGATCGGAAGCGGAACGCTGAGCGGCGGTTTCCTGCTGCGTATCAAGAAGCCGGAGCCGGGGAAGAAAATGCATGTCTTGAATGTTGGCGAGATTACAGGTTACCGGATGAAGTTCGATACACTGGAACATAACTACTACGAATTCCAGGTTTACAGATGGAATTATTTGGGGAAAGCGATGTACGGAGTGTCATTGAAAGAGGCGAAGACGATAAAATGAAACTAAAGAATTGAAAATTATGAATAAACTTCAGACCATTTTTGCTTTAACGGCGATTTTCCTATTGTCCGGCATGTTTTCAGCGCAGGCGCAGGAGAATTCAAAATCCGATTATCAGAAATATTATATCAGACTGGGCGGAGGATGGTCCTTCGGTGCGGGAAGGACTTCTGTCGGGACCAATTATATTGAAACTTCCTATATGGAGTACTACGGTCATGACGATCCGAGAGAAACTGTCAACAGGCATAGTATTGAAGAGTCGCCTGCCAAGCTGTCTTTCGGAAAAGGGGCTGACGTCATGCTCGGCTTCGGTTACATGTTCAATAAATATATCGGTATTGAAGTTTCGTTGGCAGGCGTCTTCGCCGGAAAGACATCCGTAGTGAATGAAGTTAGCCGTACTAACGTGAGAGATGTGTCCTCCTCTTATCTTCAGGAACATACCACATCTTCATCTACTACTTCCCAGGTAGAGGACTTCGGATATACCGGCCTGTATCTTATACCCGCCCTCAGGGTGGCTATGCCGATAGGCAGGAAATTCTCGGCGTATTCCCGGATAGGAATTGCGATGCCTTTAATGAGCACGGGGTACAGAAGCGTTACGTCAACGGAAAGTTCTTCGGAGACAGGCTGGAGGGAGACTAGCTACGGCGGAAGGGAATCAGTAAACAACAGCAGCGCGGATACTGATTTTATCAAGAGCCGGATCAAGTCTTATTTTACAGTAGGAATGAATGCCGCTTTGGGCGCATCATTCTCCCTTACGAAAAACCTGAGCCTTTATGCCGAGGTAGAGTCGATGATCCTGTCGTTTACCATGAAAGAGGAGACAATTGTAACGGCTACGTCCAACGGGGAGAATGTGTTGGATTCCATCCCTGTGGAAGACAGAACCGTCCAGTATGCCAAAAAACTTTCATACGATACCGAATATCCGACTAAAGAACTTGCCGAGACATTCTCGGCATCAAGCGTAGGAATCAATGTCGGCCTGATAATAAGCTTTTAGCAGAAAATATTTCGGTCTTATTTCCGCAAGTCGAAGAATCGCAGTGTTTTCCGGCTGGTTGAAGGTCATATCAGCCTTATTATTTGTCTGTTGGCCTTGTCTATCTCCGAGGTGTCTATTTCCGAAAGGTATATTCTCGTTGTGCTTTCGGAGTTATGCCCCATGCCTTCGCTTATTATCTGCAGCGGTATATGGCTGTTTCTGGCGATACTTGCCCAGGTGTGCCTTGCAACGTACATTGTAAGGGGAATCTGAGTTCCCGCCATTTGTCCGATCTTTTTCAGGAGGCGGTTGATCCTGTGTGACATTTTCAGATATTCGTTTCTTGCCATGTCCTTGCTGCCGCCTGTGATTATCGGCAGGATGTATGCGGAATCCCTGTCACCATATCTGTCCACAATCTTCTGCATGCAGTCTTCCCATTTGACCTTAAGTGTCTGTCCGGTTTTCTGCCGCCTGTATGTCAGTGTCCCGTATTTGAGATTCTTTTTCTTGAGATAGGCTATGTCGACAAATGACATTCCCCTGGTGTAGAATGAGAACAGGAATATGTCCCTGGCGAAGGCGAGATCTGGCCTGTCATCGAGCCTTATCTCTTTGACCTTCCTGATTGTATTCAGGGAAATTGCCCGTTTTATGGTTTTGTCAACACCTGTATAGACCCGTGTGAACGGCCTCCTTTGGGCAATGAGACCTTCATCCGCCGCCCTGTTGTAGACGGCCCGGAGTATGCGCATGTAAAATGAGGTGCTGTTCGGACATAATCCGCAATCTTTCAGCCATGCCTGGTAGCAGAGTGTCAGATTGTCCGTAATGTTCCCTATACGGATATCCCTGTCCCCGAGAAATCTTCTGAAACTGTTAAGGGCGGACGAATAGGTCTCGGCTGTCCTTGTTTTTCCCGCGGCCGTCAGGTCTGCAATGGTTCTATGCATGAAAGCAGACAGATACGGCCCTTTCTTTTGTCTGTCGGTTTTGTTTGTCATCATGATAACGGATTTTTTTGTAAAAGTCAGGAATATCTCAGATGACCGTTTCGCGCAAGGGCCTGTAGCCTGCGTGGCCGCGGCATGTGCGCCGACTGTATGGAAAGACAGAGACTGCAACCGGAACATTCGTTTCAGTGCAGTCTCTGCGATGTCTTTACCGGCAAACTGTCTTTGCCGTAGCTATGTGTACTAATCAAATATGTTTCAGGCCGTACTCGTGCCCTGCATCCAAAGCCGCGAGGTTTTTGGATACAACTTCCTCACCCTTGCGGGAGAATACCTTGGTTACCGCGGCACGCATCTTGTCGTAGTCTATGCCCAGCACATTCGCCGCAGCTCCAAGAAGTACCATGTTTGAAGCCTGGGCCGGCGCCTGGGCCTGCCTTGCAAGTTCTTCCACATCGAGGGTTATGACGTGGGGGAGTGCTTTCAGATGTGAGGAAAGTTCTTCCGTGTCAGGGTAGTTGTCTATATTGATATAAGGTATGGACGAGGTTACTATCCATCCGTCTTTCGACAGGCTTCCCAAGTATCTCAGTGCTTCCATGGGCTCAAGGGAGATGATCAGGTCGACTCCCCCGGTCGGGATAAGGTCGCTTGAAATCGCTTCGGAAGAGAGTCTGAGGTTGCTCTGGACATCGCCTCCCCTCTGGCTCATCCCATGCACTTCTGCCTGTTTGATATGCAGTCCGGATGAAAGGGCTGCTTCCCCGATAACGGTCGCAATGGACAGTATTCCCTGCCCGCCGACACCGGCCAATATTATATCCTTTTTCATAATATCCGTAATTTATTGTTTGTTCTTTTTGTTTTCCCGTGCATGACGCTTGAATGTCTGTATGCATTCCCTTCTGGGTATGACAACGGATACGCCGTTATATTCTACCTCTTCGCGAAGCGTACGCTTGATTTCTTCCATATTCTTGGGAAGGGGTACGACTACGCGGATGTGGGCGGGATCGACGCCGATACCCTTGCAGATGCTTTCGAGCCTTCCCGTTCCGGCCGAATCCTGGCCTCCGGTCATGGCTGTCGTCAGGTTGTCCGAAATGATGATTACCACATTGGCATTGCTGTTGACACAGTCAAGCAGCCCCGTTATACCCGAGTGGGTGAAGGTCGAGTCGCCTATTACTGCGAAAGACGGGTGCTGGCCTGCGTCTGCAGCGCCTTTGGCCATGGTTATGGAAGCGCCCATGTCCACGCAGGAATGTATGGCCCTGAAAGGCGGAAGCGCACCGAGGGTGTAGCAGCCGATGTCACTGAATATCCTCGAGTTCTCATATTCGGCAGCCACTTCGTTCAGTGCCGCATACATGTCCCTGTGCCCACAGCCCTGGCAGAGTGCCGGCGGGCGCGGTACTACGATGTTGTCGGATGCGTGGGCCTGAAGGGGCTCCAGACCGAGGGCCGTACGGACGCAGTCGGGAGAAAGTTCCCCGGTGCGCGGCAGGGCTCCGGTGAGACGTCCGACAATCTCGATATCCGAATGGACCATGCCCCTTATGAGCTCTTCGACTACGGGCTGCCCTTCTTCAAGTACGAGTATCTTCTTTATGCCTTCGCCCGCCATTTGGTCCACAAGTTTTCCCGGTATGGGGTATCTGGATATCTTAAGAATGCCGTAAGGTGAACCCTGCGGGTAGTTTTCCATGAGATAATTATATGCTATGCCGCAGGCTACGACGGCCATTTCCTTGTTTTTCCCCGGGATGAAGCGGTTGCGGGGATCGAGGGCGGCATCGTTTTCGAATACGGCCTGCTCTTCGACGAGCCTGTCATTGCGGACCCGTGAGTTCGCAGGCAGGAGTATCCACTGGCGGGGGTTGTCAGGGAAGGATATGCCGTTCTGCCCCCTTTCCTCTCCGGTTTCGACTTCGGCCCTGGAGTGTGCCATCCTGGTGGTTATCCTGAGCAGTACCGGGATCTTGCGCTTTTCCGAAAAATCGAACGCATCCCTTACCATGTCGTATGCTTCCTGCTGGGATGACGGCTCGAATACCGGAATCATGGCAAACTTGCCGTAGAACCTGGAGTCCTGTTCATTCTGGGAGGAGTGCATGGACGGATCGTCTGCCGCTACGACGACAAGGCCGCCGTTTGTACCCGTCATGGCCGAATTGACAAAAGCGTCTGCCGCCACGTTCATTCCGACGTGTTTCATGCAGACCATGGCCCTTTTGCCCATGTAGGACATGCCTAAAGCCGCTTCCATCGCAGTTTTCTCATTTGTACACCATTTGCAGAAAATGCGGGGGGAGCCGGGGGCGGACTGTTGTTGCTGCTGAATGAATTCCGTGATTTCAGTGGAGGGTGTGCCAGGATAGGCATAGACCCCGGAAATTCCTGAGTGTATGGCTGAAAGCGCTATGGCTTCGTCGCCTAATAGAAGTCGTCTCATATTGTCATACTTTTTCCAAAAGTAGGGAAATTTCCGCATTAATGCAATAATTGATGCCGATTCGATGAAATTTTGTAGGTTTGCCCCAAATTTCATGAAATGATTACGGCAAGAAATTTGGCGGATCTGGAATCTGCGAAAAAGAGCCTGAACGCTAAGATTTTGGGACTTGTTCCTACAATGGGCGCCCTTCACGAAGGGCATGCCACTCTTATAAGGAAGGCCGCTGCCGAATGTGACGCGGTGGTTGTTTCCGATTTTGTGAATCCTACACAGTTCAACAATCAGGATGACTTCAGGACATATCCGCGGACACTGGAGAGCGACGGCGTTTTCGCCGCATCGGCGGGAGCGGACATACTTTTTGCACCGGGAGTGGAGGATATGTATCCCGAGGGCAGCGGTATTGACAGAAAGGTTTTCGACCTCGGAGGAATAGACCGGTACGGAGAAGGCCCGCGCAGGCCGGGGCATTTTAACGGGATGGCCCAGATTGTGACAAGACTGTTCGATACGGTAAAGCCGGACAAGGCGTACTTCGGGGAAAAAGATTATCAGCAATTGGCTATAATAGAGTATTTTACCAAGAATCTCCGCTACCCCGTAGAGATAGTCCGGTGCCCTATAGCGAGGGCCGCGGACGGGCTTGCGCTCAGTTCGCGCAACTCCCTTCTGACTGCCGGACAGAGAGCGGCGGCGCCTGGAATATTCAAGGCCATTTCGAGGGCCGTGGAATATGTCGGGAAGATGTCGGTAGACGATGCTGCCGCAGCCGTGCGGGAAGAAATCGACGGCAACAGCTTCCTTCGGACTGAATATGTCGAGATAGCGGACGAGGCCACGATGCGTCCTGTCAGCAGCTGGGACGAAGCGCAGGGCATAAGGCTGTTCTGTGCCGTATATGACGGGAATGTAAGGCTTATAGACAATATGAAATTAAAATAAACCGCATGCCGGGGCGCAGCGTTTACAATAGTCGGTCAGATGTTATTACAGTTACTCAAATCCAAGATTCACAGGGTTAAGGTCACCAGGGCCAACCTTAACTATATCGGCAGTATTACCATAGACAAGGATCTTATGGACGCCGCCGGAATATGCGACTGGGAGAAAGTTTCGGTCGTGAATGTCACGAACGGCAACAGGGTGGAGACATATGCCATTCCCGGTGAGCGCAGCAGCGGGAAAATAGAGCTCAACGGAGCGGCGGCGCACCTTTTCGCTGAAGGCGATATAGTGATTATAATGGCATACGCCCTGCTTACGGCTGAAGAGGCGGCTTCGTTCAAGCCTATGGTAGTATTTCCGGATACGGCTACAAACAGCATAGTCGGCTGATGACGAAGAAGACACCATGGTGGCAATGGCTTATAATGCTGCTTGTAGCGGCATTTCTGCTGTATTTTGCTTTCAGGGGCGTAAAGTGGCAGGATTTTGCAGCGGGCATAGCCAGCTGTGATTTCAGGTGGATAGGCGTTTCAATGCTGGCAAGCATACTTGCCTTTGTCGTGCGCGGGCTGCGCTGGAGGCTTATAATGCTGCCGCTGAACGGCGGGATAACAAGGCGGAACGCCTATGACGGGGTCACTGTGGCCTATCTTACAAATTTCGCCTTGCCGAGGGCAGGGGAGTTTGCCCGCTGCGGGGTTATCGCCGCTACGGGAAAGGCCTCGTTCGAGTCCGTACTCGGTACGGTTGTCCTTGAAAGGAGCTGGGACATGCTTTCATATATAATCATCCTTCTTGTGGTGCTTTTCGCGGGGGAAAGCAAATTCATGGAATTTGTTTCCGAAAATGTACTGGCACAGGCGGCGGGTTCTTTCTCTGCTACTACGCTGTGGATTGTCTTTTCCCTGCTTGTTATAGCGGCTGTCGGGCTGCTTCTGATTTACAAATACAGGAAGAGGCTCGGGAAAAACAGGTTTGCCGGTAAGATTGTCAGGGTAATGTCAGGCCTGTGGGACGGTCTCGTGACAGGCATAAAGATGAAGGACAAATGGACATTCCTCCTGTATACCGTCCTGTTGTGGGCATGTTACTGGGTCATGAGCTATACAACGATACTTGCCTTCCCGCAGGTGAGCGACCTTAACTGGGCTGATGCGATGTTCCTTATGGTAGTAGGCGGCATGGGCTGGATAGTTCCGGTGCAGGGCGGGATAGGTGCGTATCATTTCATCCTGTCGCTTGCAATGGCGTCAATTTACGGAATACCGCAGGCTTCGGGCGTGGTTTTTGCAACGATTTCCCACGAGAGCCAGGCCCTTACCATGTTGGTTTGCGGGGCCCTCTCACTGTTCAGCATATATTTGTCCAAGACTAAAAAAAGAAAAACTGTATGAGCAAGGTAATATATCGTCTGGCATCGCTTGCGCTGACAGCCCTTATAGTCCTGCCAGCAAATGGCCAGGGCACAAGATCGAGGGATGCGGACTATTTTCCCAGGCACGAGATACATCTCGAGTACGGTGTGCCTACGATTATCGAACTGACATCTACTATCAACCAGTTCAAGGACGCCTCCGGGATGAGGGCCGACAACTTCAAGTTTTCCGGGGCGGCCGGTTTGGGTTACAATTTCTTTTTTACCCCCAGCCTTTCGCTCGGCGTTTATGGCGGGATAAGTTATTCGAGTGCGGAGGTGTACAACTCAGACCGCTGGCTGTACCGTTCGGAGGTTACGAGTTATACCTTCCAGATAGCCGGGACGTGGACCTATTGGGAGAAGAGGGCGATGGAATGTTCTTCCGCCGTCTATCTCGGCATAAGCTATCTTGATGAAAGCCATGACCGCGATTCCATCAAGTTCGCCTATCATATTACCGCCCTCCGTTTCAGGTATGGCGAGACAATCGGGGGATTTGCCGAACTCGGATTCGGATACAGGGGGCTCGTAAATGTAGGGCTGTCTGTAAAGCTATAGGATTCAGAACAGTCCGAAAAGGTTGGCGTCTATTTTGTCTACGACCGAGTTGAAATCTTCGGGACGTTCTTCGAATTTTGTTTCGTCTACATTGATAATCAGCAGCTTGCCGTCATAGGAGCTGACCCATTCTTCGTATTTGGTATTAAGTCCCTTGAGATAGTCTATGCGGATGCTGTTCTCGAATTCCCTGCCGCGTTTCTGTATCTGTGCCACAAGGTTTGCAATGGAGGAACGCAGGTAGATGATGAGATTCGGCTTTTTGACCAGCGACATCATAAGCCTGAACAGGTCCGTGTAGTTTTCGAAGTCCCTTGAGTCCATAAGGCCCATGTCGTGCAGGTTCGGGGCGAATATGAGCGCGTCTTCGTAGATGGTCCTGTCCTGGATTACATTCCTGTCGCTTTCGCTGAACTCCACGATATCCTTGAACCTTTTGTTCAGAAAGTAGATCTGTAGGTTGAACGACCATCGCTGCATGTCCTTGTAAAAGTCCACGAGATAAGGGTTGAAGTCCACTGCCTCGAAATGCGGCTCCCAACCGTAGTGCCTGGCAAGCAGACCTGTCAGTGTGGTTTTACCGCTGCCTATGTTTCCTGCTACCGCAATATGCATGGGTTAAGTATATAGTTTTAGTAAAATCAACGGTGACAAATTTACAACTCTTTTCGTATTTTTGCCATTATGATAAAGACTTTTTACTTCAACGACCTGCGCACATGCTGTTATGTGCTGTATGACAGTGGCGGGAAGTGCGCCATAATCGATCCGGGATGCTATTCCGAATCCGAGAAGAACAGGATAGTGAAATTCGTGACGGAAAACAGCCTTGAACCGCTTATGATTATAAATACGCATGGCCATTTCGACCATGTCATGGGAAATGCTTTCGTATCTTCCAGATGGAATATCCCCACTTATCTGAACAGGGCTGACCTTCCGCAGCTGCGCAGGGCCTCTCCCTACGGCAGCTATTTCGGATATAATTTCGACCCTCCGGTGGAGGATGTCATAGACATGCAGGACGGGGACAGTGTAAATGTAGGCGGAATAACGCTGGAGGTGCGCACTTCTCCGGGACATACGGCCGGAGGGGTAATCCTGTATGACCCGAAAGGCGGATATGCCTTTACCGGCGACACCATTTTCAAGGGAAGCATAGGCAGGACGGACCTTCCAGGGGGGGATTATGATCTTCTTGCCGACAGTATAAGGAAAAAGGTACTTACATTGCCGAAGGAAACAATCCTTTATCCCGGCCACGGCCCTTCCACTACCATTGCCTATGAAATGATGACGAACCCCTTTATCGCTTTCTGATGGATTATATAGAGGTCTCCGATGCTTCAGTCCATAACCTGAAGGACGTTTCCCTGAAGATACCCCGCCACAGGCTGGTGGTCGTGACGGGATTGAGCGGGAGCGGCAAGTCCTCCCTGGCATTCGACACCATCTACGCGGAAGCCAGGCGGCGCTACATGGATACCCTGTCGGCTTATGCGAGGCACTATATCGGGGTCATGGAGCGGCCGGAAGTGGAGAGCATCAACGGCCTCAGCCCGACGATAGCGATAGAGCAGAAGAGCACCAACAGGAACCCGCGCTCTACCGTAGGTACGGTTACGGAAATTTCCGATTTTCTCAGGCTGTTGTATGCGAGGGCTTCCATTGCCTATTCTCCCGTTACGGGAAAGCCTATGGCGAGGTACAGCGATACAGGCATAGTGGATATTGTCATCAGGGACTGGCACGGACGCAAGTGCCTTATACTTTCCCCTTTGGTCAAGGGACGTAAGGGACATTACCGGGACCTTTTCGAGAGTCTGCTGAAGAAAGGTTATGCAAATGTACGTGTCGACGGGGAAATAAGGCCTTTGGGCGACCTTGCCGGAGGTGTGGACAGGTATAAGGTGCATTTCATAGAATTAGTGGTGGACAGGCTTGTCCCCAAGGAGGAGGACCGCAAAAGGATAACGGCTTCAGTGCAGACAGCCCTAAATCTCGGAAAAGGCTCTCTTGCGGTGATGGATGTGGGGACGGGGGCAATGCGCCATCTGAGCAAGCATTTTATTTGTCCTGAAAGCGGTATTTCTTTTCCTGAACCGGCGCCCCATACGTTTTCTTTCAATTCGCCCGAAGGCGCCTGCCCTTACTGCAAGGGACTTGGCACATACAGGCAGATGGATATTTCAAAACTCATTCCCGATCGGTCCTTGTCCATAGCGGGGGGAGGAATCGTCCCTTTGGGCGTAAAGCGGGACAATGCCGTCTTTACAATGCTGGAAGCCGTGGCACGCAAATATTCTTTTTCGCTTTTCGATCCAATAGCGAAGCTGCCTGAGGGGGCGTTGGACACAGTCCTTTACGGTACGGATGATCTTGTAAGGGTGGATACAGTCGGAGGACTGTCTGAAATGATGCCTTTCCCGGGGGTGCTTTCGCGTATCGAAAAGAAGGATACGGAAGAATACGGGGAGATTTCAGGCAGGTATTCGAGCGAGTCGGTCTGTCCCCATTGTCATGGGACGCGGCTAAAGGAGAGTTCCCTGTATTTCAGGATAGCCGGGATGAATATTGCGGAAGTTTCCGACCTTGACATATCCGAGCTTTATGACTGGGTATGCTCTCTGGGCGGGAAACTGGACCCAAGACAGAAAACAATAGCCGAGGATATAATCAAGGAACTCAGGGACAGGATATCTTTCCTGAAGGATGTCGGCCTGTCGTATCTGTCCCTTAACCGTACGACACGTTCCCTGAGCGGAGGCGAAAGCCAGCGGATAAGGCTCGCTACGCAGATAGGCTCCAGGCTTGTCAATGTACTGTATATCCTGGATGAACCGAGCATCGGCCTTCACCAGTCCGACAATATGCGGCTGATCAATTCATTGAAGAAACTCCGCGATGAAGGCAATTCGGTAATGGTCGTGGAACACGACGAGGAGATGATGAGGAATGCGGACTGGATTGTCGACCTCGGTCCCGGTGCGGGGGAGCAGGGCGGAAGGCTGTTGTATTCCGGTCCGGTGGATGGACTTGCCGGAGGTGCGGCGGACGATCCTGACGGGGCCGTTTTCAGGGACCCGAGCCTGAGGAGCTATACTGCCGAGTATATTTCCGGTATTGCCAGAATAGTCCCGCCAGCTGCAAGGAGGAAAGGGAACGGGCTGCATGTCACTCTCAAGGGCGCTTGCGGAAACAATCTGAAAAATGTGGATATAAGTATTCCCTTGGGTTGTCTGGTCGGTATAAGCGGTGTGAGCGGAAGCGGGAAGTCTTCGCTTGTCAATGACACCTTGATGCCGATAATAAGCAACAGGCTGTACCGTTCTGCATATACGCCGCTTAAGTATGACTCCATAGAGGGGCTGGAGAACATCGACAAGCTTGTGGAGGTGGACCAGTCTCCCATAGGGCGTTCCCCCCGTTCCAACCCTGCGACATATACCGGAGTGCTTACCCCGATACGCAAGCTGTTCGAGGAAACGCCTGAGGCCAGGATAAGGGGATTCAAGTCCAACAAGTTTTCGTTTAATGTGAAAGGCGGAAGGTGCGAGGCCTGCAAGGGGGCGGGGGTAGAGGTCATAGAGATGAATTTCCTGCCTTCGGTCAGCGTGAAGTGCAAGGAATGCAACGGCAGACGTTTCAAGCCGGAGGTGCTTGCGGTGAAATACAAGGGAAAAAGTATAAGCGATGTGCTTGACATGACCGTTTCGGCGGCTGTGGAACTTTTCGGGAATATCCCATCCATAGCCCAGAAATTGAAATCCCTGGAAGATGTCGGCCTCGGGTATGTAAGGTTGGGGCAGTCCTCGCTTACCTTGAGCGGAGGGGAGAACCAGAGGGTAAAGCTGGCTTCCGAACTTTCCCGGAATGCTACCGGACGCTCGCTCTATATACTGGACGAGCCTACGACAGGACTGCATACGGAGGATATAAAGATCCTGCTTTCCGTCTTGCAGAAGCTTGTGGATCAGGGTAACACCGTAATAATTATTGAACACAACCTCGATGTCCTCAAGTCCGTGGACTATCTTTTCGACATGGGTCCGGGCGGAGGACGCAACGGCGGCATGATTGTTTCCGAGGGCACTCCGGAGGAAGTGGCCTGCGACACCTCGTCTGTGACGGGAGCGTATTTGAAGCCTTTGTTGGATATAAAACATTGATTTATGGATAAGATAACTGTTTACTGCGACAACCTTAAGGGATTTTATGACTGCGAACCGGGCACCAGCCTTTCCGCTTTGGCGGAGATGACCGGGACGGGATGCAGGTATCCCGTCATTGCGGCATTGGTGGACAATATGCTCAAAGAGTTGTCGTTTAAGATATATACAGCGCATACGGTCAAGTTTATAGATTATACCCATCCCGACGGCAAAAGGACATTTGCCAGGTCGCTGTCATTTGTTCTGCAGAAGGCTGCAGTCGATATATTCCCGAAATATTCGCTTTTTCTGGACTATACTTTGCCCAACGGCCTGTATGGGGAGCTCAGGGAGAAGGACGGGAACGGTTTCCGTACTGTCCCGTTAAGGGCCGAGGATGTCACAACCCTAAGGCGCAGGATGAAGGAGATTATAGATTCGGACCTGCCCTTTATAAAGGAGAAACTCCCTAACGGTGAGGCGGTACGCCTTTTCAGGGATAACGGCAGGGAAGAAAAGGCCATGCTTACGGCTGATATGGAAAAATTCTTTGTTTCGGTCTATTATCTTGATGGTTATCCTGATACGTTCTACGGGCCTTTGCTCGAAAGTACTGGCGCCCTGTCGCCTTTCGACCTGATCCCTTATTCGGACGGCTTCTGTCTCCAGTCCCCGTCATCGGAAAATCCTGAGAAGATTACGCCCTACAAGTACCAGGACAAACTCAGCAGCGTCTTTAAGGAAAACGCTCACTGGTGCTCTATTATCGGGGCTCACGGGATTTGTTCCGTAAATGAGATGATACGCAAGGGAGGCGCCAAGGATATAATAGCCGTGGCGGAATCTTTGCACGAGCGCAAGTACGTGTACATTACCGATATGATAAAAGCAAGGAAGGACTCTGTCCGGCTTGTGCTTATAGCTGGGCCTTCCAGCAGCGGCAAGACTACGACGTCCAAGCGGGTGGCTTTGCAGTGCAAGGTTTTGGGACTTAATCCTGTGGTCCTTGCAATGGATGATTATTTCCTCGATAGGGAGCATACTCCGGTAGATGAAAACGGCCATTATGACTTCGAGAGTGTGCGGGCTCTGGATATTGATTTCCTTAATTCCCAGATTAACAGCCTTATGGACGGAGAGGAAGTGGAACTGCCGAAGTTTGACTTCGTTGCCGGCAAAAGGGTGTTCAACGGGCGCAGGATAAGGATGGGAAAGGAGGACATACTTATTATGGAAGGTATCCATGCCCTCAATCCGGAGCTGACGAAATATATGGACGGCAGCCGCATATTCAAGATATTCGCATCCGCACTCACCTCGCTTTCCGTAGACGAGAACAATTATATATCCACGGCCGACAACCGTCTTCTGCGCAGGATTGTCAGGGATAACCTTACGAGGGGCATCTCCCCGGAAGAGACCATACTCCGGTGGCCGAGCGTCAGGCGCGGCGAGGAGAAGAATATTTTCCCGTATCAGGAAAATGCCGACGTGATGTTCAACTCATCGCTCCTTTTCGAACTGCCCATGCTCAGGTATTATGTAAGCCCCCTGCTGGAAAGGATACCTCCGCTGTCGGATGCTTATCCGGAAAGTGTAAGGCTGCTGAAATTCCTGTCCTACATAATGCCCCTTACCCAGGATGATGTCAAGTGCATACCGCCGACTTCCATAATGAGGGAGTTTATCGGAGGCAGTACGTTTGAATATTAGCGGGGCAGCCTTTCCCACTCGATGGAGTCTTCATCGGCGGATCTGCGGTGATGGCGCCTTGTGGAGTCCCGTTTCCTGTCCCAGTCTATCTTCGCCCGGCCGGCGGCCCTGTCGCCCCACCTGCTGCGTTCGGCTGCGTTTCTGAAGCGCCTTGTGATTTCGTCGCTCAGATTGATTCTCAATGAGTCTATATGCCGTGTCGCAACCGGTGTGACGGCATTTTTGTATTTGGCCCTGCCTATACCGAACTTCATGTCGTCTATTGTCCCGCGTATATTGAGCCCGGCCTTGAACGGGAGCGGGGACTTGAGTATCGATATGTGGTAGTCGAAGCTCATGTCCATGTTCTGGACCCCTCCTACGGCTGCCTGGTACCTGTCTATCTTCAGCAGGAAAGGATATATGTTCACACTGCCGTCCTCGACGGTGATGTTGACGGATATGCTGTCGATCATGTTCTCCTTTCTGTTTTTGAACATGAGCTTTTTCGAGATTTCGGCAAAGGTCTCCCCGTCCATCAGGACAAGGGAGTCCCCCCTGATGTATACGGCAGACCTGAGCGATGGAATCCTTATGTTAAGAACGGAGTCCAGGACCGCTTCGGCTGCAACGTCCATCTGGACTTTCCCCTTGAAGGACTGGAGCATGGGAACCAGAGAATCTATGGAAGGCGTGGCGTCTACAAGTGTGGCTATGTCTATGTCGTGGACTTTCAGGTCGAAACCGGCATAGCCGAATCTCTGCGTGGCCGCCTTGTAGATCAGGGACGCCTCTATTGTCGTCTTGCCGAATGCGCCGAGGGTGAGGTTTTCCAGATAGACGTGGCTGTCCTTGAGTTCCGCATTGCCTTTTATATCGTGGAATATGTATTTCCCGAAGCGCAGCCTGCCTATGTCGGTAGTAAGCCTGAAATCTATGTTGTCCGGGACCTTGAACAGTTTCATTCCGGCGGATACGGTATCGGCCTCTATCTCCTGTTCGGTGGCATCACCGGCGGAAAATGCCCTGAGCAGTTGGTTGATATTTATATTCCTCGAACTTATGTCGAGGTCCGCCCTCAGTATTTTCCCTTTTTTCATGGCCCCGTACAGGTCGTATACGTTGCCTGTCAGGACTGCATTGGAATGCCCGATGCGGACAGCTGCCTTCTTTAGCGATATTTTCCTGTCGCCGAATCTTATGACAGTCCTGTTGAGGCGGAGGGGAAGGGCGCATCCTGGCGTGTGCAGGACCATTCTGCCGAAACTCAGCCTGCCCGAAGGTTTCCATATCGAGTCCCGCAGTTTCTCCGCCTTGATGGTGATAACCCCTTTTTTCATTCCTCCTGCCTGTCCGCCGCTCTTTACGAACAGGGAGTCGGTTTCTATTTCAATGTTGGCCTCGGGCCTGTTCATGGAATTGCTCCCCGGCCCGAGCCCCGCCTTTACACTGCCCCTGCCGCAGAAGATTTTCAGGGAATCGCCGATGGATGCGCCTATCCTGTCCATTGTAAGGTCGGCATTCATCCTGAATACCCTTGAAGTGTCTTTCGGGCGGGTAGAGATTATCTTCAACTGCAGGCTGTCGGCTATGGCCCTGGCGGCCGGGCTGTTGAAATGCAGTTTCGAGACGATACCGTCCATGCCGAGCGCCTTCCCGCCGAAGAACCTGAGGTCTATGTCCCCGACCGCTTCGGTCCCGCCTGCGCTGTCCTTTACGACAACGCTGTCCATCCGGATTTTGCCTGCCGCGAATATCCTTCCGAAATCCTGGTTTTTCAGAGTCGAGAGCCTTGTCCTTATTTTGATGTCGGCGTCTATGTCCCCGGAGAGCCTGATTCCTTCCTTTAGCGGCAAGGTCTTGGATATGCTGCCGAAGTCTATCGCTGCCACAGTGTTCAGACTGATAAGGGGGTCTTTGAAGATTTCTGTCACTTTGGCGTTTGCGAGCACATCTATGTCATGTCCCTTTAGTTGGAATATCTTCAGGTCCATAAAGGATTCCTGCTCACGCATAAGATCTATGAAGGCGTCGAAATCGGCGGAAAGTCTCTCTATCCCGTACGGCAGCCCTTCATAGCGGGCCGAGGCGTTGTCTATTTTCAGGCAAAGGGTTACGGTCGGAAGTATGTTCTTGCCGTAACCTCCGGATATCCGCCCCTCAAGCATTACGCTTCCGTCTGCCGTAAGGGCCTTATGCTCCACTACCGATTCCGGAATGAGCCTGAGCGCATTTTCTACGGACGGGGCTGCGGCCGTGAAATTCAGGTCCAAGCGTGCGGCCTTGGACAGGGTGTCCCTTCTGCAGTAACCGTTAAGGGTGAAATCCATGTCGTTTATGCCCAGTTCTGCGTTTTTGAGGACAACTTTCATGCTGTCCCTGTTCAGGCCGGCTGTAGCTTTCAGGGTCAGGGCAGTCCTTTTCAGGAGCAGGTCCCCCTGCTGGTAGAACAGAATGTCGGCGCAGGAAAAGTCCATGTCAGCCCCCATGCCCTTTATTCCCGCACCGAATTTTAGTGTCGTGTTTACATTTCTGATTCCTGCATACGTATCCGTCAGCCTGTCGTTGAATACAATTTCCGCATCCTTTATGCGCAGTGAACGCAGCAGTACGGACTTCGGCATGAAGCCCTGCCCGGCGGCGGAAGTGTCAGTTTCATGTCCGGCGCTTTTGCTGTTGAAGAGATTCCAGTTGGCATTTCCGTCCGCGTCCCTGTAAGCGTGGATTCTGGCGCTGTCTATGAAGATACGGTGTATGATGAGCCTGTTTTCCGACAGATAGGCCACAGGATTGAATACTATCCTGCATCTTTTGAACTCTATCAGGGAATCCCGGCCTGAAGCGGATTTTCCGGAGGTGTCCCTGATTGTCAGTGTCCCGTTGTCGATTTTAAGGGCAAGGCGGGGGAAAGACGAGAAGAATACCAGGTCCACTTTCCCGATGCCTATATCCGCACCCGTATATTCGGAAGCCGCCTTTTCGACTATAGGCGTAAGTTTCGACGGAGTGAATACGAACCACAGGGCTACGGCTGTTGCAATGATGCAAAGCAGTACGGCCGAGCCGATGGTTACAAGGCTTATTCTGATAGCTTTTTTAAGTCCGGTCATTATTGCTGTTTTTTGCTTATCCAGTTCTCGGGGTTCTGTTTCTGTGTACCTTTCCATAGCTGGAAGTGCAGTACGCAACTTCCGTCGTCGGCCGTGTCGACGCTGCCTATCCTGTCTCCTGTTTTGAGTTTGTCTCCGCGTTTGACGTACACCTTGTCGAGTTTGCAGTAGAATGTGAAGAATTCCCCGTGCTGGACCAGCACGCACTGGCTGTATCCGGGCATTACGAGTACCTGTTTGACAACGCCGTCAAAGATGCAGAAGGCGTTGCTCCCGCGCGTTACGGATATATCCACTCCATTGTTGAAGGGAAGCCTTACATTCTTGAAGACCGGATGGTAGTTCTGTCCGAACCTTTCTACTATCACTCCGTCGCTTACCGGCCATGGAAGCCTGCCCTTATTCTCTTCGAACCGGCCCGAGAGCTCGTAGTCTATGACAATCCCGTCTTTCCTATTCTGTTCCTTCAGGGCCTCGGCAAGAAGCCTTTCTATCTCCTTATTCAGCCTCTCCACCTCTTTTTTCTTTTTTTCAAGGCTCTTTTTCAGTATCTTCTCCTGTTTTGCAAGCTCGTTTACTATTTTACCGGTATTCTCTTCTTCTGCGGCGAGCAGCCTGTATTCCTTTTCCCTTTCCGCTCTTGCGGAAAGCGAGTTGTGTTTAAGGACGGACAGCCTCTCTTTCTCTAACCCGATTTCGAGTTCGGTACTGCGTATCATGTCCGCCTGGTCCTTGACGGATGAGGAAAGGCGCTTGAGGTATGACCATCTCCTAAGTCCCTGGCTTATGTCCTTGCTTGCGAAAATGTACATGTACCAGACTCTCGTGTCCCTGTTTTTATATGCGTTGAGGACAAGCCTTCCGTGGTAGTCCCTCAGGGTGTCCAGCCTGCGGTCCAGCGTCCGTATGTTCATGTCGCATGCGGAGATCTCCCGGTCGAATTCGGCTATCTCCATATTTATGTCGGCAATGATCCTCTCCCTTGCCTCCATTTTCCTGCGTGTAAGCAGCAGGTTGTTCATGTTCTGCTTGCGATGGCTGATATTTTCGCTGAGCTGTTTGTCGATAAGGGCGATTTCTTTCTCGAGTTCGGCTTTCTGGCTCCTTCGCTCATCGATATCCTGGGCCGCGAGCGGCAGGCACATGAATATGGAAAATATTATGATGCAGGTCCGCAGTCTCATTTCTTCATTTTTTGCAGGATGTCTTTCTTTTCAGTTATTTTCCTGTCGATTCCAAGGGAACTGTCCGCTGCATGCGCATCTTCCCAATAAAGGAAGGCGAGGTCGTATTCCCCGAGGGCGAACAGCACATCGCCGTAATGGTCCAGTATGACTGCGCTGTCCCTGCCGCCATAAAGCATGGCGTGCTTGAACTTTGCTTTTGCCCCTTCATAGTCCCCCGTAAGGTATAGCAGCCAGCCGTATGTGTCTAAATATGTCGGGTTGTCCGGTTCCGCTTCGACAGTCTTAAGGCTCATGGCCAGTGCCTTTTTCAACTTTTTCCCTTCCATGCTCAGATAGTAGGCGTAATTGTTGAGCAGCGGGGTGTAGCTTCCGTCTATTTTCAATGCCTTGTCATAGAACCTGAAGCATTTCGACGGATTGCCGATTTCATAATACAGGTCTCCGAGGCAGGTGTAACAGTTGAGCAGCATCGGGCTGTCCTCCGACAATATGCCTGCAATGCCGAGGTATTCTTCTATGGCTTTTTCCGGCATTCCTTTTTTCCACCATGCAACGGCCCTTATTTCCATGATGGACGAGTCCGCGGGAAAGGCCTTGAGGGCCTCTGTGCAGGCCTCTATAAGCTCGTCTTCGAGTTGCAGGTAATAGAGCAGGTAAATGTATTCCGTGTTTGCCGACCTGCTTTCCGGATACATGGCAAGGTTCTCCCTGTAGAGCTCCTTACCCTGTTCTGTCCTGCCAGTCTGTATGTAATATGCCCCGGCCATGAATTTGACAAGCGAGTCCTCGGGATGTGCCGAGAGCATGCCTGCGACCAATGTGTCCACCTGCGGCATGAATGCCTGTATTACTCCGGGCGTCAGGACAATCTCCTGCATATAGTCCAGCTTCATCTGCGGATTCATGTCCGGAGATGACATGAACGTGCCTATGTCCCTGAAGAAGTCGGAGAATTCCCTTTTCGCCCTGTGTACTTCGGCCATTCCCAGATATGCGGGTGCATAGGACGGGTCTATCGACAGCGCTTTGGCATAATAGGCCATTGCTGTGGAGTCCTCGAATTTGTTCTTGTGTATGTCCCCGAGAATAAAAGCGGTGCGTGGGGAGGGATATTCGGCGTCCATCTCCTTCAGCAATTCTACCGCCTCATCGTATTTCCCCTGCATGGCGAGCAGTTCGTAACGCAGGCTGCCGGTATATTCGTCCCGGCCCTTTACCGCCTCTATCTTGTCGAGTGCGCCGAGGGCCTCCCCGATCTGTCCGTTGCGGGTATATACATCTATCATTTCATAATAGACCGATATCCTGGACGGGAATTCCCTGACGAGGTCTTCATATATGCCGATTGCCGTTTCCGTTTCGCCGGACTGTACGCAGAACCTGGCCGAAGTAAGTCTGTACCATGTATTCCCTGGATTCAGGGCCATGGCTTTCCTGAGATACGCCGTAGCCAGGTCCCTTTCCCCCCTGTTTTTTGCGATGACGGACAGATAATAATAGGCGGCGTCATTGTCCCTGTCGGATTCCGCCGCCTGGAGCAGCATCTTCTCTGCCGTGACAGTGTCTCCCGCGCAGAACTCCCTTACGCCCTCAATGAAATAGTCGTCCGTACTTAGCTCCTGGGCGCAGACGGCCCGGGAGAAAATAAGGCACAGCAGTATAGTCAAAGGGTAGAATTTCATAATCACTTTCCTATTCGTCACAAAATTACTCAAATTCCAATAAGCGGTGCAGCAAATTAATTTATTTTTGCATCTATTATCATGTACTTGGGAATGCCCTTAGACAATTCTTGTACCGATATTGACAAAGAGCTTATAGTCAGGTGCACAAAGTACGACCGTAAAGCTCAGAGGGAGTTATACGAGAGATATTCCTCCCGTATGTATTCCTTATGCCTGAGGTATTCCAAAGACAAAGAAAGTGCCAAAGATGTGCTTCAGGACGGGTTTGTGACGGTTTTTACGAAAATAGGCACATACAAGGGAATCGGGGCTTTCGAGGGGTGGATGAGAAGGATATTTGTGAATACGGCGCTGATGAGGCTGAGAAAGGCGGATATTTTCAATGATATTGAAGACATATCCTATAAGGCCGCTTCAGACGAGGATATTGCAGGGGATGTAGGGGGAAAGGAAATAATGAAGATTGTTTCGTCCATGCCTGCAGGCTTCAGGACGGTTTTCAACATGAGTGTCGTCGAGGGATATTCCCATCGCGAGATAGCCGGAATGCTTGGAATAACGGAGGGAGCGTCCCGGTCTCAGTTGAGCAGGGCCAGGCTCTGGCTGCAGAAAAGATTGTCGGAACTGAATATGACGGTAGAATGACGGATAAGGAGTTTGACAGTAGGATAAAGGACGCGTTGCTGTCTTGTTCGGAGACCCCGGATGAGGGCCTTTGGGACAGGATTGAGGTGTCTTTGGCGGCCGCCCGCAGACGCAGGCTCTTGCGCAGGGCCTGTATTTATGCTTCGGCCGCTGCCGTGGCCGTCTTTGCCCTGTTGTTCCCGCATTTCCTTCCCGACGGGGAAAAGGAAAATCCTGTTGTGGCCTCAGTCGTTGCGGAAAAGGCGTCCGGAGACATGCCCGGTGATGCCCTTGACGGTATGCCCGGCAGCGAAGAGCTTCCAACCTGCGGTATTCAGGATCGTCCTGCCGTTTCCTGTGGCGGAAGCGTGACATGGATGGAAGATAGTGGCAGGGCGGCTGATGCAGATGCCGCATGTCCCGCTCCCGTGGCTGATGATACGGGAAGCGCGGATACCGGAACAGCTCTGCCCGGTATGGCGGAAGAGCATGCGGAAGCAGCCTGTGCCGTAGAAGAGGAAAACGGAGCCGGCGGGTATCAGGAAAAGTACGTTGCGGACGTGGAGAGGCCATCCTGGAA
>DVLA01000085.1 GCA_018715745.1 Candidatus Coprenecus stercoripullorum | reverse complement strand
AGACAGGGGATGGACTTTTCTAATCGGCAATGCCAGGTTGACATAATCGTATATTACCTGGTCCAGGTCTACCGAGCCGTCACGGCTGTCGGGACAAAGGATGTCATCCGCACCTTCCACGGCGTCATCATTGCCAGATATTGCGAAATGCACATGCTCCTTGACCGGTATCACCAGGTCGGCAAGGCATCTGTCGCATCTGACCGTCACCGTCCCCTCTATGCCTAATTCGAGCGCCATACCTGCGGACGACCTCTCGATATCGGCTTCAACTTCCAGGCCGGCATCCGAAATCACCTCACTCTCATATGCCTCGAAAAATGCTCCGTCCACTTCAAAACGGAACCGATGCCTGCCCTGCGCCAGTCCTCTTGTCTCAATCCTGCAACTCACCATCGTCAATCAATTGGGGCGCAAAGATATAAAAAAAATCCTTACAAACTCAACCTTTTCTGCGTTTTCTTTCGTTCTCGTCCAAAATTATCTTTCTAATTCTCATAGATTTTGGAGTCACTTCCACAAGCTCGTCCTCCTGGATATACTCCAGCGCCTCCTCAAGGGAAAACTTCACGGGCGGAGGCAGCATCACCTTCTCATCAGAGCCTGCGGCCCTTATATTGGTAAGTTTCTTCGTTTTGCATATATTTATATTGAGGTCGGTGCCTCTGGTATGCTCCCCTACCACCTGGCCGGCATAGATTTCTTCTCCCGGATCAATGAAGAACCTTCCCCTGTCCTGAAGCTTGTCCATCGCGTAAGCGACCGAAAGGCCAGTTTCGAGCGACACCAGCGACCCGTTGTTCCTTTTCTCTATCTCTCCCTTGTAGGGTTCATATTCCTTGAACCTGTGCGCCACCACGGCTTCTCCGGCGGTAGCGGTCATCATGTTGCTGCGCAAACCGATCAGCCCTCTGGAAGGTATGTCGAACTCCAGGTGAGCCCTGTCACCCCTGGTCTCCATGTGCATAAGCGCCGCCTTCCTGCGCGTGGCTATCTCTATGGCCTTGCCGACCATGTCCTCCGGAAGATCTATTGTAAGGCATTCTACCGGTTCGCAGCGCACTCCATTGATATTCTTGTCAATAACCTTAGGCTGCCCTACCTGAAGCTCGAACCCTTCCCTCCTCATTGTCTCAATAAGTATGGACAGATGCAGGACGCCCCTGCCATAAACGATAAACGAGTCCGGGCCGAGACCTTCCTTCACTCTCAGGGCAAGGTTCTTCTCAAGCTCCTTCTCAAGCCTTTCCTTTATGTGGCGCGAAGTAACGTATTTGCCTTCCCGTCCGAAGAAAGGGGAGTCGTTTATGGTAAACAGCATACTCATGGTAGGCTCGTCCACGGCAATGGGGGGAAGGGCCTCCGGATTCTCGAAGTCGGCAATCGTATCGCCTATCTCGAAATCCTCTATCCCCACCACGGCACATATGTCCCCGCACTCTACCCTGTCCTTCCTTTTTTTCTCAAGCCCTTCAAATACCATGAGATCCTTTATTTTCTGCTTTTCAATCTCCCCGTCCTTCTTGCACAGCGAAATCTGCATCCCGGCATCAAGGTGCCCGCGGCTTATGCGGCCTATCGCTATGCGCCCTACGTAAGGAGAATATTCCAGCGAGGAAACCAGCATCTGCGGGCTGCCATCCATTATCTCAGGGGCCGGTATCTCCGAAATTATAGTATCCAGCAAAGGCGTTATGTCCGGTGACGGCTTCCTCCAGTCCAGGGACATCCACCCTTGTTTGGCGCTGCCGTATACAGTCTTGAAATCCAACTGCCACTCAGACGCATTCAGCGAGAACATCAGGTCGAAAACCTGCTCGTTCACCTCGTCCGGACGGCAGTTCGGCTTGTCAACCTTGTTGATGACAACTATCGGCTTTTTTCCCATTTCAATGGCCTTCTGCAACACGAAGCGGGTCTGGGGCATAGTCCCTTCGAATGCATCGACAAGCAGGAGCACCCCGTCCGCCATATTCAACACCCTCTCCACCTCACCGCCGAAGTCGGCATGCCCCGGAGTATCTATAATATTAATCTTGGTACCCTTGTAAGGGACCGAGACGTTTTTTGCAAGAATCGTTATTCCCCGCTCGCGTTCCAAATCGTTGTTATCCAATATCAACTCACCAAGTTTGTCATTGTCCCTCGCAAGGCGGGCCTGATAAATCATTCTGTCAACCAGCGTGGTCTTCCCGTGGTCGACATGGGCTATAATCGCTATGTTTCTGATGTTTTGCATAATTGAGCCGCAAAATTACTCCAATTTTCATTATTTTTGCGCAAAATTTCATTAAAATATGACGGAGAAAATTGTCATCCTCGACTTCGGTTCCCAGGTAACACAGCTCATCGGCCGCAGGTTAAGGGAACTCAACGTATACTGCGAAATCTATCCATACAACAGGATACCGGCAATCGACAAAAGCGTAAGGGGCATCATACTCTCAGGAAGCCCGTATTCGGTAAGGGATGCCAATGCTCCGTCCCCGGACCTGTCCGGAATCAAAGGCAAATTGCCCATGCTCTGCATCTGCTACGGGGCACAGTACATTGCATACAGGTACGGAGGAAGCGTAAACCCGTCCCTCGCCAGGGAATACGGGAGGGCTGTCCTGAAAACGAAAGGGGACTCCCCTCTTTTTAAAGGGATTCCGGAGCGGAGTACGGTCTGGATGTCCCACGGGGACACAATCGCCTCCCTGCCCGACGGTGCGAAGGTAATAGGGTCCACCGACGACATAATGAATGCCGCCTACTGCATGGAGCGCGAACAGGTCTACTGCGTACAGTTCCACCCTGAGGTATACCACACCGAGTACGGAACGGAAATACTACGCAATTTCGCGGCAGGCATATGCGGCTGCAAAGGCAACTGGACAGCCGATTCTTTCATAGACAGTTCAACCGAAGCCCTGAAAAAACAGATAGGCACTGACAATGTAATACTCGGGCTTTCAGGAGGGGTTGATTCCACAGTGGCCGCCGTACTGCTGCACAAGGCCATCGGCAGCAGGCTGCACTGCATATTCGTCAACAACGGGCTGCTCCGAAAGGACGAATACGAGTCCGTCCTTTCCTCATATATGGACATGGGTCTGAATGTCCGCGGGACAGACGCTTCCGCACTGTTTATGAAAGCACTCAAGGGCATATCGGATCCGGAAGCAAAAAGGAAGGCCATAGGGCGCACATTCATAGAAGTATTCGATGCCGAAGCGCATAAGATAGAAAACGCATCCTGGCTTGCACAGGGCACCATTTACCCTGACGTCATAGAATCGGTATCAGTAAACGGACCGTCATCGACAATCAAGTCGCACCATAATGTAGGTGGGCTGCCGGAAGAAATGCACCTCAAAATAGTTGAGCCGCTGCGTTCCCTTTTCAAGGACGAAGTGCGCAGGGTCGGACGCGCCCTGGGAATAAAGAATTCCCTCATATCCCGCCACCCGTTTCCCGGCCCTGGCCTGGGCATAAGGGTCCTGGGGGAGGTGACGGAAGAGAAGCTGGAGATTTTGCGCAATGCCGATGCCATCTATATAGACGCCCTGCGTTCCACTCCCGCCCCCGAAGGATGGAAACCGGCGTCCGGAGCCGCTGCCACTGGCGGCACTGAAAACGGAGAGGGTTTTCTCAGTCTATACGACTGCATCTGGCAGGCAGGGACCATACTTCCCCCTGTGCGCAGCGTAGGGGTAATGGGAGACGAACGTACTTATGAATATACCGTAGCCCTGAGGGCCGTAGTATCCACGGACGGCATGACCGCGGACTGGGTACATCTCCCGTACAGCTTCCTCGCAAAAGTCTCCAACGACATTATCAACAAGGTGCGGGGAGTGAACCGCGTTGTCTACGACATATCGTCCAAACCGCCCGCCACTATCGAGTGGGAATAAAGGTGCGGATATTCTCTTCAAGGACTTCCACCAGGCGTATGCGGGCCTCTATGCTCGTCCAGCCTATGTGAGGAGACAATATCAGCCTTGAAGCATCTTTCACTTCGGTAATATACGGATGGTCCGCAGGCAGAGGCTCGGTTTCGAAAGTATCCACGGCCGCTCCTGCTATCAGACCGTCATTGAGCGCCCTGACCAGGTCCTTCTCGTTCACTATACCGCCGCGGGAACAGTTTACTACATACGATGTCGGCTTCATAACTGACATGCCCTCGTAAGTAACCAGGTTTAAGGTGCGACTGTTAAGGGGACAGTTTACGGATAATATATCGCTCGTCCTCAGCAGCTCGTCCATGCTGACACAAGGATAGAGAGTACAGTGTCCCGTACCAGAGGTAGAATAATAGGACACTTCCATACTGAAGGCCGAAGCCAGTTCCGCCACCCTGGATCCGATATTTCCCATGCCTATTATGCCCATCTTCTTGCCTTTAAGTTCAAAGAACGGATTCAGCACATCGGAGAACATCCCGCTGCGCGAATAGGCGCCGTTATGGCATATCTCATTGAAATACATGCCATGGCCTACCAGATTAAGAATATGCATCATTACTACCTGGGCCACACTCTCCGTCGAATAGGCGGGAACATTCTTTACGGGAATGCCTTTCGCCGCCGCATAATCCACATCGACACAGTTCACGCCCGTTGCCGCAACGCATATAAGTTTCAGATTGCGCGCGGCATCCATTTCCTCCCTGTATATACGGACCTTGTTGGTAATCGCAATATCGCAGTCTGAAAGGCGGGCAGCAGCTTCGTCCTGCCTTGTAGAGTCATACAGTACCAGTTCCCCGAACTGCTCCAGTCCCTTGAGGGAAACATCCTTGCCGACGGTAGCGGCATCAAGAAACACTATCTTCATAATAACAATTCTTCTTAACTATTTGCCATTCCATCCGAGAGCCTTGAACACTTCGACCACTACGAGCGGGACAAGGGACAGCAGAAGCACTATTCCCCATTGCCCGGGGGACATGTATGCGAACTCGAACGCATTCCTGAAAGGTGTAATCAGCAGCACGGCAAGCGAGAACAGCAGAGACATCATAAGCGCAAAAATAAGCGGCTTATTATCCATGACATTGAACCTGAAACGGGATTCGGTATTGGAATGCAGGTTTCCGGCATGTACCAGCTTGGCCGCTATCAGGGATGCAAAAGCCATTGTCTGCCCGAGCGTCTCGCCTCCGAATGACTTCCCGATAACAAAAGCTGCAAGGGTTATGCCGGCAACCATGATTCCCTGATAGGATATTCTCCATATCATGCCGCGGTCCATGAACTGTTTGCCTTTTCCACGAGGGCTCTTGCTCATCACGTCCTTTGCCGCAGGGTCAAGGCTGAGAGCGAGGGCAGGGAAAGTCTCGCTGACAAGGTTTATCCACAGAATATGTATCGGCAGCAGCGGTATGCCCATATTGAATATGGATGTGATAAACAGAAGTACAACCTCTCCGAGATTGGTGGAAAGCAAAAACAGAATGGTTTTCAATATATTGTCATAAATACGGCGTCCTTCGGCCACTGCCGACACTATCGTAACGAAATTATCGTCCTGCAGGATCATGTCGGAAGCGTCCTTCGCCACTTCCGTTCCCGTAATGCCCATCGAAACCCCTATGTCGGCCTGCTTGAGGGCCGGAGCGTCATTCACCCCGTCCCCGGTCATGGCCACTATCTCCCCGTGCTTCTGCCATGCAGTGACTATCTTAACTTTCTGTTCCGGAGCGATACGGGCATACACGGAATACTTGTCCACATTCGCTTCGAAATAGCCGTCATCGAGCTTTTCAAGCTCAGTGCCCGTTATGGCCTGATCCCCTTCGCGGAAAATACCTATCTTGGCCGCTATGGCCAGTGCAGTCGCCTTGTGGTCTCCGGTAATCATCACGGGACGTATCCCTGCATTGCGGCACTCTGAAATAGCCCCTACAACCTCCTCGCGCTCTGGGTCTATCATCCCGACCATACCTGCGAAAATCAGATTTCTCTCGACCTCGTCCATACGTGTGGAAACTTCCTCCACAGGCCGGTATGCCATGGCCAGGACTCTGAGTGCGGACTCCGCCATGGACTGGTTCTTCTGCTGAAGGGAGGCTATATCGGATGCAGTTATCTCCCTTACCCCGTCCGGCGTCTCTATACGGTCACAGACGGAAAGGACTTCATCCAGGCCTCCCTTGACATTAGCAACCAAGGTACCGTCCTCCATGCGGTTTATGGTAGACATCCTCTTGCGGGACGAATCGAATGCCACTTCCCCTACCCTCGGGCAACGCTTTTCCATATCGTCCTTGACGGCCCCGTACTTCTCGCCGAAGTCTATGAGGGCAATCTCGGTCGGGTCCCCGACTTTCGTCATGGTCCCGTCCCCGTTCTTCACGACTTTCGCATCACAGCACAGAACGGAAACGGAGACAAGCCTATCCATCCGTCCGCCGGCTGTATGGCTGTCCACGACAGTCATCTGGTTTTTCGTAAGCGTACCCGTTTTGTCCGAACATATAACCGTAGTACAGCCCAGTGTCTCGACAGACGGCAGCTTGCGTATTATGGCATTGTGCCTTGCCATCCTCCGTACTCCCATTGACAATATAATGGTCGAAATGGCCGGAAGGCCCTCGGGTATGGCAGCCACGGCCAATGACACGGCTACCATGAACATGCTTATAATCTCCCTGTCGTGTAATACGCCTATAATGAATATTAGCACGCATATAAGGACTGATGCTATGCCTATGACCTTGCCGAGCTTCTCGAGGCGCACCTGCATGGGCGTAAGCGCATCCGATTCACGGTTAAGCATGCCGGCTATCTTGCCTATCTCGGTATTCATACCGGTCCCTACCACTATTCCACGGCCTCGGCCGAATGTCACGACACCACTGGAATATGCCATATTCTTACGGTCACCCAGCGGGACTTCCTGTTCGGGGATGGCTTCGGAAGTCTTCTCCACCGGTACAGACTCGCCGGTCATCGACGACTCCTGGATGCTCATGTTCACGGATTCGGCAATCCTTATATCCGCAGGGACTATATCACCGGCTTCAAGCACTACGATATCCCCGGGAACCACATCCTCGACGTTTATTATATAGGGTTCCCCGCCCCTTATAACCTTTGCCATCGGAGCCGCCATCTTTTTAAGGGCTTCCATGGACTTCTGGGCCTTCATTTCCTGATACGCCCCTATAAAGGCATTCAGGAGCAATATACCCATAATTATATAGGTATCCAGAAGCCCTTCGCCATTTCTCAGCCCTACTACTCCCGATATTACGGCGGCGATTATCAGCAATATTATCATAAAGCTCTTGAACTGGGAAAGGAACATTACCAGGAAAGAGCGTCCCTTTTTCTGTACCAAAGTATTCTTGCCGTACTTCCCTAAGCGTGAAGAGGCCTCTTCGGGCGAAAGCCCGGAAGACATGTCGGTCCGGAACTCGTCGGAAACATCCTTGACCGAATAATTGAAATATTGCTTCATATCATTTTAAAATATCCGCAAAATTGGCAGGAGTATAGATATATATCATTATGTTTGCAGGAGAAAAAATGTAGAAAAAGTCGCATTTATGCCTGAAAACCTATATCTAATTCGCCACAACAGAGAAAACCGAATCTTCAGGGACGGAACTTCCACCGTATCCAGGGGATTTTCCATAGGGCTCTGCCTGCAAGGCAGGTGCATACTGCGGATAAACGGCCGGAAAATAGAAATCACCGGCGGCACCCTCCCGGTCGTAGCCCCGAACAAGCTTATCGAGACAATATCCGTATCGGAGGATTTCGTATTGGAATACGTAACCGCCCCTTTGGAGATTATTCTCGAACACCCGAGTCCGGTCGATACAGTAATCCTTTATATGGCTTTCAGCAATTCCACCATGCAGCTCCCGCATAAAAGGATGGAACGGCTTATAGATTATTTCGATTTCCTCGGAAGGAGGTACTCTGAACAGGACAACTCATACCGGAACGAGATTGCCAATGCTGTATTCTATGCAATCATGCTGGAAATATGTGACCTGTATGGTAAATTATATGAGGCGGGGGACAAAAAGCCAGTCCGCCCGAGACAGGAGGTCCTTGCGGACGATTTCTTCAAACTGCTGGCCGAAAACTACAAAAAGGAGCATAATGTCGGATTCTACGCCGAAAAGCTCCACCGTACGCCCAAATACCTGTCCGGCGCAATAAGGCGCATAAGCGGCAAGTCCGTAAACGAATGGATAAATACAATGCTAATAAGCCAGAGCAAACTCATGCTGAGGGCTACCGACAAAACCGTGCTGGAAATATCGGAAGCGCTGGATTTTTCATGTCCTTCCGTCTTTGTCCAGTTTTTCAGGCGCAATACCGGCGTCACTCCCCTGCAATACCGCAGGCAGCTATAGAAGCGGGCTTACCAGCCGTGCCAGCGACTCGTAAAACTTATACCGCCGCTTTCTCCTGTCCCACTTCGCCCTGCTGACAAGCGTACATCTCGACAGGTCTTTTCTGAACCTGCCCTCGATTATCTCCGCGCATTCCCTGCTGTATATCACCGATGTTACCTCAAAATGGTGCTCAAGGCTCCTGTTATCCATATTGGCTGAGCCTATTATGCAATATTCCCCGTCTATGCTGAGGACTTTCGAGTGGTTGAAACCCTTTTTGAAAAGGCATACCTTTACACCCGCCTCGAGCAGTTCAGAGACATAAGACATAGTACCCCAGTTGGTCAGCCAGGTATCGGAACGCTCGGGTATCATGAGAGAGACATCCACCCCGGACATGGAAGCTATCTTTATCGCATTCAGAATAGTCTCGGAAGGTATGAAATACGGGGTAACGATATATATGTGGTCCTTTGCCTGGGTTATGGCAGTGAAGTAGCACTGCATTATGGCGGACCAGTCGCTGTCTGGGCCGGAAGACAGTATCTGGGTATAATAGCGGTCGGTATCCGGGGTATCACTCTTCCCTATCATGTCCATATACGGATAGTAGCGTCCCCTGCGCCGCAGGTTCTTGTTAAGTATAAAGAACCTGTCAAGCAGAAAACTCGCCTGCAGGGCCATCACAGAAGTCCCTTCTATGCGTACATGCGTGTCCCGCCACTCGGGGAACTCACCGCCGTTGAAATAACGGTCCGCGATATTGACGCCTCCGAGAAATCCGATTTTCCCGTCCACCACAAGTATCTTCCTGTGGTTACGATAATTTACGATAGGAGGCAGAAAGAAAAGGCGGAAAGGGGAGAAATTGAGGATTTCCACCCCCGCCGACTTTAGGGCGGAAAGATATCTCTTCCCGAGATGCCTGCCGCCGAAACCGTCAAACATAAGCCTGACCTCCACTCCTGCCCTCGCCTTCTCTATCAGCAAATCCTTGAAGTAATTACCCACCTTGTCATTTTCGAGGATGAACGACTGGAGATGCACATGCTCCCTGGCGCCCCTTATGGCATCGGCCATGGCCGAAAGGGCCTCTTTCCCGGAAAAATATATCTCTACGCTATCATTGGGGGACAGCAGGCTGTAAGCGCATCTGAGATTCTGGATAACCAGCTTGTTAAAAGGCCTCACCTCCTCTGGAAGGTTGTCACGGCTGCTGAACTGGCTGAGCATTTCCCTGCACAACTCTTTCCTGTATGCCAGGTCTTTTGCCCCTTTCCTGCTGAATATCTTGTCTTTTCTGAAATTCCGGCCGAAAAAGAAATACATGATGACGCCGACATAGGGCAGAAGCATCATCACCATTACCCACGAAAGGGTCTTCACCGGATCCCGTTTGCTGGATATAAGCACTATGGAAGCATATACCGCTATAATTATGTTGAGCAGGTACAGCGTGGACGAGAATATTTGCCAGAATACAGCCATTATCAATACAACGCCTTGTAAAGTACAGCCACCCCGCCCGTGAGCGGCCTGTATGAGATGTCCGAAAAGCCCCCGGCACGCAACTCCGCCGCAAACAGGTCCGGAGACGGAAAAGCGAATGATGATGCCGGCAGATATTCATAGGCATATTTCTGCCCTGAAACCATACGTCCTATCCGCGGCAACACGTTTTTAAAATAAAACGAGTACGCAGAGCACCACAACCTGTTTTCCGGTATGGAAAACTCAAGTATGAGCATTGTCCCTGAAGGGCGCAGAACCCTGTGCAACTCAGTTATACACTTGTGCCTGTCTTCAAAGTTCCTTATACCGAACGCAATAGTGACACAATCGAAGGACGCGGGCGGGAAACCGGGCGAAGATGCGTCACCGAGCCTGAAATCCACATGCCCTCCGGCCTGCTTCATGCGGGCAGCCTCAAGCATCCTCCCGGATATGTCAATGCCGGTCACATCCAGGCCTTCGGCGGCCAGAGCTATCGAGACATCCCCCGTACCGCAGGCCACATCGAGTACATTCCGCACTTTTGCCGAGCATGCCTCCCTGACAAGGGCACGCCTCCATCTCCTGTCTATTCCGAAAGAAAGAATATGGTTCAGCCTGTCATAGACCGGGGCTATGGAATCGAACATGGAGGAAACAGTTCCCCTGTCCTTGCGCAGAGTGCTTTCGTCCGCCATTATCTTGCGCCTGTATAATCACTTATAAATCCGAAAGAGGCATCGTCCATTCTCAGCTCCCCTTTGGTGACATGGCCCAGCAGGACAATATCTATACCGTGGTTATAACTGTAGTTGACAAATTTCTCCTCCTGCCCCTCATCGACGGATATGATTGCCGCATACTTAGTGTTACCGTGAAGAAACTGCATGTCGGCAAGATCGGAGTCGCCCGTAATGTCGAACCCGAGCCCGTTTTCCTTACAGCACTCCACAAGGCCCTGGAATATGCCTTCCGGGGGAATACGGTGCAACGAAGATACAAGTCCCTCGTCAATGGCCGAATTGAAATAGTCCACAGCCTCGGCCGACGATACAAGATACAGGGTATCCCCCTTTTTCCTGAAGCTCCTGTTGACTTCTTTCATACTTACAGATATTAATATCCAAATGTACTAATTTCCATCGGGGATATGAAATTTTTCAAAAAAAATCGCCAAAAAGTTTCCCTTTAAAAAAAAGGTTGTATATTTGCAGCCCCAAGCCCAGATGGTGA
>DVLA01000084.1 GCA_018715745.1 Candidatus Coprenecus stercoripullorum | reverse complement strand
GTTCTGCCTGCCGTACCCGGAAATCTATAAAAAGTACTATTACGGAGACCTTCTGCCCCATATCCCGTACTCGGCATTCAATCCGTCGCAAAGGCAGATAGTCGTAGGGTTCCCGGCTGACAGACATCTGTATGTATTAGACATAGACAGCATGTCCACAGAAACATACGATGTGCCGTACTCTGAATGGAAGGATCTCAGGCCTCTTTCCAGAATACATTCCGATCTCGTCGTGAAGGAGCAGAAAAAAATGGACTATTTCCGCGAGTCAATGACTTACGCAAATATACTATACGACGGATACCGCAATATTTATTACCGCATCGTCGAACTTCCGACCCCCATGCCGGGGACGCTGCTCAGTCTTAAAGGCAAGAAACTCGCAGTAATGATTCTCGATGACGGCTTCAATATCCTGGGGGAGACCATCATCGAAGACGAAACTGTCAACACATTCCGGTATACGGCCTTCGTATCGGAAGAAGGGTTGAACATTCAGCTCATTTCCTCAGAAGATGAAGCAGTATTCGCGACATACCGGCCTGAACCCAAACAGCGGCCATAAACTATAACCTGACAACTGCCGATAAAACAGAAAAACATGAACCGATTTTCCTTACTCCTTGCAATTATTGCGACACTCGCCTCTTCATGCAGCAACGTGCAGGTAAACACAGTCCGGATAGACAGACAGATCCGGCAGACAGACACCATAGGGACTGACGGAATCATATCCGGTATAAACAAAGTGGAACTCGAAGCGGACAGCCTGTTCGACATACGCATATTCGGGGCTGACGGAAATCGTCTTTACGGCATAAGCGCCGACAATATACTGGCCGTATTCTCGACAGACGGGAAAATACTGCACAGATACGACGGCATCGGACGCGGCCCTTACGAATTTCTCTCGGCTTCTTCCCTGTATTTTGATCCCTGGAAAAAGGAAGTGCTGATTTACGACTGGGCGAACAAAATACTGCGCCTCGACAGCAGTCTCAAACCGACAGACGAAACCATAAACGGCCTTACGCCGTTTTTAGGGGGCATAACTCCGATTGGGGACGGGGCATATGCGGCAACACTGCTGTCTTCCGTCCAACGTGAATACGCAATTTTACTGCTCGACAGGGATTTCAACATCACAGGGCACCTGTTTCCTATTGCAAATGACGTCCAAAAATCCGGTGACGGCCTGATTTTCGCCGAATCGATACCCGTATACAATTCCCTTCCCATATACAGGCCGGCCGGAGAGGACACTTTCTATGCCCTCGAAGACAACAGTCTCATTCCGTATCTGCGTGTAGAAATGGGACGCTACGAAATGCCGGAGGAACTGATGTCCGCAGTAACGGATGACAACGGGATATCCGACTATTTCTATATCAACTATGAGACCATTGCCGGCAGATACTATTTCGTAAACTATGTCTATCCAAAGGAAATGTGCGTATTCTACGACATATTCGACATGAATACGGGCGAAAGGCTGTCGCACTGCATCTACACGGAAGATGACGCCGTCAAGGGAACTCCCGAGGGATTCATCTTCCGCCTTGAAGGGACAACATACAGGATGCTGCCTCAATATGTCAAAGACAATACACTGTATTGTTCCGTATTTGACGAAAATGGCGGGACCACCCTGTATATACTGACCCTCGTATAAAAAAGTCCGGGCACCCTGCAAGATGCCCGGACAATGAAAAAAAACGTTATCGAATAGAAACCTATTCCTCGTCCAGTTTGACCAGTTCGAAGAACCCGCTGATCTCCTGCTGGTCGATGGCCTGCCGTACATTGTACCTTTTCACCTGATCGGCATAGCCTTTACGGCTGGCCTTGATTTCGATAGTCACGTCACGGGAATTCTCGTACGTAAGACCGAGAATATTGAAGGCACGCGTCTCTTCGTAGGGAGTTGTGGTCAGGTATGCCTCATTTGTATTCTTCACTATCTGGGGAATGCTTGAAATCACCCTCCAGTAGATTCTCGCGCCTCTCGGCTCGGAGTCGAAATACCATCTGATAATCGTACCCTCCAGGGCCGTTGCCCCGGGATTGTCGCGGCTTACCATCTTGTCGGCCTCGCCCGCCATTATTGTAGGGTCGTTAATATATGACTTATTCCTGAACGTATAACGGATGTCGTACGCCCCGTTATAGTTGGGAGTAGTCTGAGGATGGAACACGGCCTGTTCCGTATATCCGTCCTTGACGAACTGGAGAGTCCAGGGCGCATAGTTGGCTGTAACGTTCCTGCCCTTCCCCGTACGGGTAACCGTCACCGGAAGCTGGACCAGACACGGGGTAACGCCTACTGTTTTCCCGTCAAGCACGACAGTAGCTCCGGCAGGGTCGGATGTCAGGTTGGCACTTACATAATCCACTGATGTCTGTGTAGAAGGGCCGCACGAAACAGCCGCCATCAGCAAGGCAATGATTGAAATTCTTTTAAGCATAGTAATTCAGTTTATAAAGATTAGTTTAACATTCGTACATCAAAAGTCCTCCGGAACAAGTTCGAAGAAGGTGCTTATCTCCTGCTGGTCGATAGCCTGGCGCACGTTGAAACGCTTCACCTGGTCGGCATAGCCGCGCTTGGTTATCTTGATTTCAATCTGCACGTTGGTGGAGTTCTCGTAGGTCAGGCCGAGGATGTTGAAAGGACGGGTCTCCTCGTAGGGGGTAGTCATCAGATAGGTCTCGTTGGTGTTCTTCACCTCCTGGGGGACATTGGATATTACTCTCCAGAACACCCTTGCGCCCTGGGGGTCGGAATCCACCGCCCAGCGGATTATCACGTTCTCAAGATCGGTCATGCCCGGGTTGTCGCGGCTCACGGCAGCACCGCCGTAACCTGAATTGCCGACACCGGACTGAGCACCCGAAAGCGCCCCGCTTATCCACGAATAGTCCTTGACAAGGTCTTCCTTGAACTCGTTCATAATGCTGCGGCAAAGCTCAAGCAACCTGACACTGGCATCCTCCCCATAATAAATGGCGGATATCCATTTGCCATTGCGGGAATAATCGTACTCACGTATGATATTCCCGGACAGATCCTTAATTACAAAACTCAGATCCACGCTCAGTTTCCCGGCATTGAACGGCATGCCAAGCAGGTTTGCGGACCACAAAGTAATACCGCTTAAAATAGGAAGGAAAAGTCCGCTTTTTGATTGGACTCTCTCGCACTTTACCTCCAGGATACCCATGGATGGTCCGTTCTGCTCCATGATATTGGTCTCAATCTCGCTACGCACCGCACGTTCGACAAATCCGGCATCGAGCATATGCACGCTCGTAGAAGGAGTAAATACACACTGCATCTTGGGCAGCCTGTACTGTATGGGATCGTATTTCGCCTGCTCCATCCCGGCCTTATAGGCTGTACAGCCGGATACGGAAAGAACAGATAATGAACAGACAAGCCAAATTATACCTTTAAATGATCTTCTCATAATTTCCATCTATTAATAATTTTCCGGAACAAGTTCGAAGAAGGTGCTTATCTCCTGCTGGTCGATAGCCTGGCGCACGTTGAAACGCTTCACCTGGTCGGCATAGCCGCGCTTGGTCAGTTTGATCTCGATCTGCACGTTGGTGGAGTTCTCGTAGGTCAGGCCGAGAATATTGAAAGGACGGGTCTCCTCGTAGGGAGTAGTCATCAGATAGGTCTCGTTGGTGTTCTTCACCTCCTGGGGAATATTGGATATTACTCTCCAGAACACCCTCGCGCCCTGGGGATCGGAATCTATGGCCCAACGGATTATCACGTTCTCAAGGTCGGTCATGCCCGGGTTGTCCCTTGACACGCGCTCGGTCTGCTGCGACTGCTGCTGATAGCTCTGGGTCTGGGGGACATTGACAGTATTATTGATAATGACCGACTGATTGCCGTACGGACCGCTCTTGTGTTTCAAATCGACATAGTAGGATTTCTCGTCGGGCCTCATGATCGCGCCGGTAGCCGCATCGATGGCAAAGCCAAGCGGGGCAATTATGTTCAGAAGGCTGACAGCATTGAACCTTTTGCTTATACTGAGTGAATAAGGCTCGTAACTGTTGGAGGTGATAAGGATGTTGGAGTTCGAATACCCTCTCCTTACCTTGACCTTATAAGGCAAAAGGACATTTTCATAATGCTTGTTGTCCGCGGTAATGTTGACGGGTTCCTTGACCCTGTCGTTCGTAAGCCATACTTTTGCCTTGACACCGCTGAAAATGGTAGCGCATGATGCCAGCAAAAACATGGACGCGCAAAGTGAAACTATACGTAACATCATATCATTAAAAATTTGGAATTAGCAATACAACTGGAATCGTCCGCAAGGAAGCCGGTAGAGACGTACATAAAAAAGCGTGGACAAATTCCGCTTCTGTCGGCAGGCCTCCTACGGCCTTGCGCAATACAGGCAGGATATGGTCCACGCATAATCCATACGCAGCTTCAAACCCGACTCCTGATTGCCGTTATGATGTAGAAGTTCCAAAGACAAGAGTCCCAGCTTAACGCTTTTCCAATATTTCGGGATGTACGTACCTGAACAAGGTTATACTTTTTCCATTGGCATAGTTTTCCTGATTTTTTTCACAAATTAAAGTTCACATGTTTACACGAAAAAAGCGCGGGCATTCTCCGTAATTCTGTCTTTGAGGTCTTCTACTACCTGACAATCAGCCTTAAGAGCAAAGCCCACGCCGTATGGCGTGAGCGTTCGTGCTTTACTCTTGATTGCCATTGAATTGTAGAAGTTCCAAAGACAAGAATAAAAGCTAAACGCTTTTCCGATATGTACAAAACTCAACGGCAGAAACCCGCCGTGCAGTTTCTGCAAAACTACGCTAAAATTCCGAGATAACAAATATTTTATTACTGTTCGCCGGCAAAGGCTGTCAGTCCCCCTTCCTGATTACGGCCAGTCCGTCCCTTAGAGGCAGTACGGTCCATTCCACGCGCGTGTCGGAGGCAAGCAGGGAACGGAATGCGGCAATCGAGAGGGTCTGCCTGTCGGCGGCGCGGGAGCCGGGAGAAAGTTTTCCGCTCCAGAACATATTGTCAGCAAGAATATACCCGCCCGCCCGCACTTTCGGGAACACCATATCGTAATATTCGCTATAGAGCCTTTTGTCGGCATCGACATATACTATATCGTAAATTCTGTCGAGATGAGGCACGATTTCCATGGCATCACCGGCATGCAGCCTTATTCTCCCCTCCCCTGCCATTCTGAATGCCGCAAGAGGGATATCGAGCAGCTCGTCATCCTTTTCAACGGTATCTATGACGCCTTCGGGATGCAGGCCATAAGCAAGGCAGAGGGCGGCATATCCCGTAAATGTCCCTATCTCAAGTACGGCCCGGGGACGGACCATCAGGGAAAAAGCCTTCAGGAAATCTCCCTGCAAGCCGTCGGAAAGCATACGGTATGACTTGGTACGCAGGTGGGTCTGCCTTCTTACAAAATCAAGTGCCCTGTCCAATGATGCCATATCCATATCTAAACGTACACAAGTGTGGAAAGACGCTCCTCTGCGAATATGTCAGCCGCGGCGTCCCTCAAGTCACCGGCCGTAACGGCCATTATCCTTTCCCTTGTCTGTCCCATGTCAACCGCCTCCCCGAACGAGAGTATGCTCTTGCCCATGGCAAGGACGCAGGACTCGCCGCTGTCCGAAGCTATTGCCAGTTGCCCGAGATACTGTTTCTTTGCCTCCCTCAGGGCCCTGTCCGAAACAAGGTTGTCCCTCATGGCTGACAATTCTCTGTGGACAAGCCTGGAACACTTGTCCAAAGCAGCCTTGTCGCATCCGAAATAAACAGTAACGGTCCCGCAGTCCCTGTACTGGCTGTAGGAGGACTCTACGGAATATACCAGGGCGTTCCTCTCCCTGAGGACCATATTGAGCCGCGAATTGGACATGGGCCCGCCCAGCATGTTCACAAGCAGCAACAGTGGGACGCGCCTGGGGTCATACAGGGAATATGCGGGCGCGCCTATCAGACAATGCGCCTGGTGGCTTCTGCGTACGCGGGACTTTACGAACGGAGAAGCGGCCGCAGTCTCCCGGCTTTCCACGGCAGTGTCTCCGGTAACGGCAGGGACACCCCTGTACGGATACTTGGAAAGTGCTTTCAGCAATAGATTGCGCACTTTGTCCCCGTCTATATCCGCCACTACGGTAAAGACCATGTTCTGAGGGCAGAACCGGCTATGGTAATATTCCTGGAGAGTACTTCTGCCTATTCTCTTAAGAGTGGACGCCTTACCGAGTACGGGCATTGCCAGGGGAGTCCCGGCAAACAGAAGCTCCTCGAAATCGTCGTATATCTGTTCGGCAGGAGAATCCTTGTAGGATTTTATTTCCTCCAGGACTACTCCCTTTTCCTTCTGTATCCCCCTTTCAGGGAAAGTACAGGTAAAAGCCATCTCCACAAGAAGGTTCACGGCCCGGGCAATGTCCTCCTTGAGGACGGTGGCATGGATTACGGTTTCCTCCTTGGACGTATAGGCGTTGAGTTCCCCCCCGAGTTTCTCGATACAGGAATTGACCACACTGGCGGACTTTTTCTCCGTCCCCTTGAACAGCAGATGCTCCGTCAGATGCGCCAGCCCGCCGTAACGCATGTCCTCATCGCGCGTTCCGGCCTTTATGTGCAGGGCGCAATACGCCACGGGGGAAACGCTGCGCTTTGCGGCAAACCGCATCCCGTTATATAACAGTTCCGGCTTCAATTCTCTATGCTATCCGTACACGGCCACAGGCCTTATCACAAAGTATTTTCCTGGAAAACGACCCTGCGTGACGCAACCGGGTTTTCCGGATCGCCCCCGACCCTGACAAGGTCAAAGGTGCAGTAAGTATCCGGCAGCACTTCGATGCCGTCGACGAAAGATTCGCTTTCGAAATAATTGCAGAGGTTTATATGCCAGTTCATGGCATCTCCCTCGGTACCGTTAAAGACAGCCACGTTGTAGCCTTCGTACAGATAGGAGGCCACTTTGGTGGTAAGGTCGCCGTTATTGATATAATTTGTGCTCGAAGGCTCGTTCCTGCTCGGGAATATATAATACTGATCAGTATCCTCGAGACAGGACGAGAGAGCCGCCGCCACGGCCGCTACCACGGCCAGTGTTCTGAAACGTCTGAAAAAACAGTTTATACCCATATAATAAACGATTATTGATTTATTTGCCGTAAGATCCGTACATTTTTCTGTAATCCCGCTTCAAAAAGCCTGCCGGACGGTTTGCGCCTATCCTGTGCTTTCTGAACATGTACAGCCTGTATGTATCCGTCCCTATAAGCATCTTGTAACACAGGTCCCCCCTATGCGGATGCATGGGGGCGACTATGAGGGAGACTACCGTATCCTGGGCCGAAGCCCTTATAGCCATGTCTATGCTGTCCTGCACGGTAAGAACGGCATGGCCGCCGAACCTCGAAGCCACATCCCTGCGGTCGATGTCGAAAGCGAAGTCATCCTCGAGCAGGAGCAATGTTTTCCCGCCCAGCTCATCCGTCGCATTGGCATACGCGGAGATACCGGCATAGGCATACAGGTTGTTTTCCACGACCTTAAGCACATGCGCCTGTATAATGTTTATATATGCAGGGAAATAAGCGAACACTCTTCCGGAACGGTCATCCCCGGGGTAAGCGGGAAGGGAGATTATTTCAGGCATTTCATCGAGGCCTGAAACAGCGTCGGGGCTGCCTTTCAGCAGTGAAAGGAATTCCATTCGGGAAGCGCTGTTCCTGCCGGGCGACTTTTCTACCCTCATGAGGAAATAATAGTTGGTATCGGTCCTGATCCTGGCGAACTCCTCATAGTCACAAAACTCGTATGGGGATATGTACCACCCTTTTTCTACGGCATCCGAGAACAGCAGGTCAGCCATAGAATTGTCGCCGGCGACCACTATCTTTGTGGTCTTGCCCTGAAAATCCCTGAGGTTTTCCTTTCTCGGAGGCACTTTCTCATCCTCGAACTTTTTTATCCCCATGTCAATACGTCCTATCTGCTGCGCCGAAGCCTGGAAAAGCGGGGCAAGGCATGCGCACAACACAAACAACTTTCTCATATAGCGGGCCTGTATCATCAATTTTCTGCAAATTTAGATAAATATTCGTACTTTTGTCAGTTATGAACAACCCGACCTCATTCATAGTATCGGCCAGAAAATACAGGCCGGAGGGATTCGGCTCCCTCATAGGACAGGAAAACATCGCAAGAACGCTCCGGAACTCCATAATACGCGGGCAATTGGCGCATGCATACCTGTTCTGCGGCCCGAGGGGGGTGGGCAAAACTACCACGGCAAGAATTTTCGCAAAATCCATCAACTGCCTTGACCCTGGACCGGACATGGAGCCCTGCGGCAAATGCGAGTCATGCCTGTCCTTTGCGGAAGGGCGTTCCTACTGCATACACGAACTGGATGCGGCTTCCAACAACTCGGTAGACGATATCCGCAGACTTACAGAGATAGTCCGCATACCTCCGCAGACGGGGAAATACTCGGTCTTCATCATAGACGAGGTACACATGCTGTCTACTGCCGCTTTCAACGCTTTTCTGAAAACGCTCGAAGAGCCGCCGGCACACGCCGTATTCATCCTTGCCACTACCGAAAAGCACAAGATACTCCCCACTATACTTTCGCGTTGCCAGACATTCGACTTCAACAGGATAACTGTACCGGACATAATCCGGAACCTCAGCGGCATTGCGGAAAAGGAAAGCATCACGATAGACGGGGATTCGCTGCACACAATAGCGGTAAAGGGAGACGGCTCTATGAGGGACGCCCTTACGCTGTTCGACCAGACCGTAGCCTTCTGCGGCAAGGATATACGCTACGCCGATGTAGCCCGCAACCTGGACATACTCGGGCTCGAATACTATTTCGACATCATCGACAACTCGTTAAAGGGAGACTATATCGCCTCCATGCTGCTTTTCGACAGCATACTGGCCAAAGGCTACAACGCCCTGCATTTCATTTCCGGACTCAGTTCGCACCTGCGCGACCTGATTGTATGCAAGGGCAGGGCATCCTCCGCCCTTCTGTCAGTACCTCCCTCTTTCATAAAAAGATATGAGGGACAGGCCGATGCCTGTACAGTACAGTTCCTGTACAGTGCGCTGGAGATATCCACAGCCTGTGAAGCCGCCTACAGGCAAAGCGGCAACCAGAGGCTGCTTGTAGAGTTCACACTTATGCGGCTCGCCCACACTGAGCAGGGACAAGGGACGAAGGCGGCCGTAACACTCCCTTCCGCCCGGGCGGCCGTGCCTGCAGGTGGGGAAAAGGCTGAAAACGACAGAAAACCCGTCCCAGCCCCACCGGACAAGGGCAAAATGCCGGGACTCTCGATAAAGGACATGATGAAAAAGGCCGAAAGCCTTGCAGGGAACAGCGGAAACGGCAGCGACAACATAACCGATTCGGAAATAACGGCCGAGGAAGTGGAAACGGTATGGAAAGCCCTCGCCGAAAATGAAAAGAATTCGAACAGGAAGTCGCTCGGGGCCGCCATGCTGCTTCACCCGATAAAAACGGACGAGGAGCAGAGGACCGTCACTTTCTACGTAAGCAATTCCGCACAGCAGGAATGGATTCAGGAAAAAGCCCTTACAAGAATAGAAGGGGCACTGAGAGGAGCCGTACGCAACAGCAGGATGCGCGTAATAGTCGAAGTGCTTCCCGACAGCGGGGAGAAAAAGCAGGAAATATTGTATACCCCTACGCAGAAAGCAGGCTACATGCTTTCCCGAAGCGAAGAAATGAGGGAACTCAAGAAAGATTTGGATTTGGACATCAAATAAACCGCAAGCTGAAAGATGAAACTTTATTGCACCGACCTTATAAAGAAATACGGGGCCAGGACAGTGGTCAAGGGCGTATCCATTGAGGTTGAACAGGGGGAAATAGTAGGACTGCTCGGCCCGAACGGGGCGGGCAAGACTACGAGTTTCTACATGATTACGGGACTCATCAAGCCCAATAACGGCCGCATATTCCTCGAAGATGAAGAGATAACCGGCCTGCCCATGTACCGCAGGGCGCAGAAGGGACTGGGATACCTGGCGCAGGAAGCGTCGGTTTTCCGCAAAATGTCCGTAGAGAACAATATCCTTTCCGTAATGGAGTTTTCCAAGTTCAACAAGGCCCAGCGCAGGGAGCGGCTCGAATCCCTCATAGAAGAGTTCGGCCTGCAGAAAGTACGCAAAAGCTACGGAATACAGCTCTCGGGCGGAGAGAGAAGACGGTGCGAAATAGCAAGGGCCCTTGCCATCGACCCGAAGTTCATCCTGCTCGACGAACCGTTCGCCGGCGTGGACCCGATTGCCGTGGAAGACATACAGCACATTATCGCCAAGCTCAAGAAAAAGAATATCGGGATAATCATTACCGACCACAACGTACACGAAACGCTGGCAATCACCGACAGGGCATATCTCCTGTATGAAGGGAGAATTCTCGAAAGCGGGACGGCAGAGCAGCTCGCATCCAATCCGGAAGTGAGGAGAAAGTACCTCGGCCAGAACTTCGAACTCCGCAAGGCTGTTCTAAGGGAAAGGAAATAAAGAGTCCCTATTTCCCCCTCATGCAGTCCACGGCGCGCATGACGAATTCAGCCGCAATATAAGAGGAAGCCATCTTCCCGGCCTCGGAAACAGCCGCAGCGAACTTTTCCCTCTCCCCTTTGGCAATAGGTTCGGCAGGAGGGGACTCCATTTTCAACGGATTGATAGGCGTCCCGTTCTTCCAAATCCTGAAGTCAAGGTGCGGGCCTGTTGAATACCCCGTACTGCCGACATAGCCTATGACCTGTCCCTGACGCACTCTCTGTCCCACCTTAAGGCCGGAAGCATATTTCGACAGATGCAGATATGCCGATGTATATACCGAATTATGCTTTATTTTCACCATATTGCCCTCAGCCTTCTTGTAGCCCCTGTACACTACGACCCCGTCCCCTATGCTCATCACCTCGGTGCCGGCTGGAGCAGCGTAGTCAATACCGGTATGGGGCCTTACCCTACGGGTGATGGGATGCCTTCTCGAATAGGAAAAGCCTGAACTTATCCTCGTATAACTCAACGGAGCTTTCAGAAATGCCTTTCTCATGCTCTCCCCCTTTTCATTCCAGTAATAGTTCCCGCTCCCGTTATCAAAATAATAGGCCCTGAACGTCTCTCCGCCGTGCTCGAACTCCGCAAAGAGTATATCTTCCACACTGAGAACCTCGTCCCCATATACAAGTTTCTGATAGACAGCCTTGAAGGAATCACCTTCCCTCAACCCGAAAAAGTCTATGCTCCACGCGTATATATCCGCAAGTTTAACGGCGAGAAGGGCGGGCGCCTCGCTTGCCAGGACATCCTCCCACAACGATGTCCTGATAATTACATCCACATAATCCGTCACCGTCCTGATATCCTTCTCATGCACCGTCACGCTCAACGAGTCCCTAAGCGAGAAAAGCACATAGGACATATTGTCTTTCTCATAGACTAAATAAGCGAGTGCATGCAGCGAATCCCGCGTATAGTAGGCATGGTACTCGTAGCCTGCCTTTATCTGCCTCATGTCGAAAACACCCTTTGCCAGGGCGTCCAGGCCGTAGATATCGCTTTGGGAAGCTCCGAGACGGGACATGAGAGTCGAAAAGAACTCCCCTCTGCGTATCCTGCCCTCCACCGCCTCATATTCCGAAACGGGGAAGCCGAACTCGTATACTTCATCTCCGGCAGCAGACCCGCTTTCCACAGCAATGGCCCGCGGCTGTTCAGGACCTTCATCCCCGCTGCCTTTCCCTGCCTCTTCCGCCAGGAATCCCGCCTCATCTCCAGAATCGGAACCCCGGCCGCCGCCACTCTGAAAAGCGGCAACGCACCCCCATATCGCAAACACTACTGCAGCCCCAGTGAGCAAACCAAGCAAAAACTTGTTTTTCAATATTTTATCTATAAAAGCCCTTATATCCATATTGCAAATCTACTGAAAAAATCCAAGTATGTGGAAAAAAATGTAAACTTGTGGAAAATATTGTAAAATTTTTCATAATTTTGCGATTCAGAACGAATGTCCCGTAATGGTCAAATTTGTAGGCGAATATAAGGCACGTTTAGACGACAAGGGGAGGCTGGTTTTCCCCTGCGCCTTCAAGGCTCTCCTCGGCAGCGAAGAAGGGCCGGTCAGGTTCGTCGTGAAAAAAAACCTGTTCGCCCCCTGCATTGACATATACACCTATCAGGAATGGGAGCGGGAATCGGAATCCGTAAAGTCAAGGCTCAATTTTTTCAACAAAGAGCATAGCCTGTTCTGGCGCGAGTACATGAGGGACAGGGCTTTGATTGAGCCTGACGCAAAAATGGGAAGAATTACCGTACCGGCACGGCTTCTGGAAAGCATCGGAGTCGCGAAAGATGTGATATTCTCCGGAAACGACCATAAAATCGAACTGTGGGCCAAAGAGAAGTTCGAGGAGTCCAGGATGGATAACGCGGGTTTCATTTCATTGGCAGAAAAGATATTAGGATAAGGCCATGTCCTCATACCATACCAGCGTACTTCTAAAAGAAAGTATTGACGCCTTGTGCATCAAGCCGTCAGGAATCTATGTGGACGCCACTTTCGGCGGCGGGGGCCATACTGCGGAAATACTCTCGAGGCTTGACGGCGACGGGAGGGTCATCGCCATAGACAAAGACACCGACGCACTCGGCAATGCCCCGGAGGACAGCAGGGTCAAAGTCATACACGGGGACTTCAGATTCGTCCACAACTTTGTACGGTATCTCGGGTTCGGGCAGGCAGACGGGATAATAGCCGATCTTGGAGTCTCTTCGCACCAGTTCGACAGCGCCTCAAGGGGGTTCTCGTTCAGATTCGACTCGGAAATCGACATGAGGATGAACACCATGTCGGGCAAAAGCGCAAAAGACATACTCAACAAAGCCGGGGAGGAAGAACTCGAAAACATCTTCAGGACGTACGGGGAGTTAGAAAACAGCCGCAGGATAGCCTCGCTTATATGCAAGGCCAGGGAAAGTTCCCCGATAGAAAGCACATACGGCCTCGACAAGGCTATAGAAAGCCTGATTCCCAAAGTCAACGGGCACAAGTTCCTGGCGAAGGTGTATCAGGCGCTGAGAATGGAGGTGAATGCCGAAACCGCCAGTCTCTCCCACTTCCTCGAAGGGAGCCTGAGGGCATTGAGGCAGGGAGGCAGGCTTGCCGTCATAACCTACCATTCCATAGAGGACAGGATGGTCAAGAACTTTATGAAAACCGGCAATACGGCCGGCAAAGAGGAAAAGGACTTCTACGGCAATTCCGAAAAACGCATAAGGCCGGTAATCCGCAAGCCGGTCGTCCCCTCGGAAAAGGAAATAGCGGAAAACACAAGGGCAAGGAGCGCAAAACTTCGGATAGCGGAAAAGACAGGATCATGAAAGTGAAGATAACGACACTGCAGAACGTGCTCGGCGGGCAGATACTGGTCAGGAACAGCAGGATGGCCAGACACTGGAAGCTTGTACTGTACATATTCTTCCTGATGCTGCTGTACATAAGTTTCCATTACGGGGTAAGGCATACCAAGGAGAGGATCGTAGAGAATGAAGACCTTATCAGATACATGCGGAGCGAATATATAATGAAATACACTTCAATACTCAACATGAGCAAAAGGGGCGAAATAGAAATGCTGCTCGAAAAAAACGGCTCGGACCTCGTCCCGCCGGAAAATCCCCCCACAATGCTCGGTGACGAATAGGGACGTGCCATAGGACTATGACAGAACATGACAGGATACAGCGGCTTGTAAGGACGTTCAGGGTCATCTACTGGACAGCCGTACTGCTGTCCGTTATCGTAGTCGGGAAAATAATATACCTGCAGTTCCTAGCAAAAGACATAGCCACTCCTGAAGACATATACGATTCCGAATACCTTATCCCGATGAGGGGCAGCATCCTCGCCCATGACGGCAGGCCCCTTGCAGTTTCAGTCTCCCTGTACGACCTCAGGTGGGATTCAAGAATCATCGATGACAATACCTTCAGTTCAAATATAGACACCATAAGCAAAGGGCTGTCGGAAATATTCAAGGACCGTACGCCCGCAGAATACAGGAAGCTCCTCACCGATGCAAAAAGGAAGGGCAAAGGGTTTGTCAAGATAGGCAACCGCCATGCAACCTACATGGAAAGGGAGTTCATCCGCAGGCTGCCCGTATTCAAGCTCGGACAATACGGCGGGGGACTGATCGACACCCTCGTAATAACCAAGAGGGAGCATCCCTACGGCAGGCTGGCAGCAAGGACAATCGGATATTACAACCAGGACGGGAGCGGGACCGGCATAGAGCTTACATACAACTACAAGCTCAGAGGCGAAGGCGGAAGCCGAAAGACGGTCACAATTCCCGGGGGAACGAAGATTCCCGTAAACGGAGAGCCTGTAGTCCCCCCCGATGACGGAAGCGACATACGCACCACCATTGACGTTGACATACAGGAGGCAGCCGAAACCGAGCTCAAGGAGCAACTGAGCATGAACGACATGCTCGAAGGGGGCACGGTCATAGTCATGGACGTGCCGACCGGGGCGGTCAGGGCCATAGCGAATCTGAAGAAAAGGAACGACGGTTCTTTCGACGAATATTACAACTACGCGTTCGAGCACCCGAGCGAGCCCGGTTCGACATTCAAGCTGGCAGCGCTCATTGCCCTGCTTGAGGACGGATACGTAGACCTTGGCGACAGCATAGAGACGGGCAAGGGGGTATGGGAATACGCGGGGCACAGGATAAGCGATACCCACAGGGGCGGCTACGGGACCCTGAGCGTCAAGGAGTCGTTCGAGAAGTCCTCCAACATAGCCTTTGCCAAAATGATAACCGGGTTCTACAGTGACGACCCGGCGTCCTACATATCGCGGCTGCACAGCATGAAACTGTTCGAAAGGCTGGATCTCGACATTGCAAGGGAGTCCTATGCTAGGATAACGACTCCCGAAGACCCGGGATGGTCCGGGTCCTCGCTCGCCACACTCGGGTACGGGTATGCAGCCACTCTGACACCGCTCCATACCCTGACATTCTATAATGCCGTAGCGAACGGAGGGAAGATGGTCAAGCCCTATTTTATAGAAGATTTCGAAAAAGACGGAATAATAGAAGAAAAATTCCCTCCGCGGATAGTGACCGGTTCGATCTGTTCGAAAGGCACTCTTGCAAAGGCAAGGGAAGCCCTGCGCGGAGTAGTCACGGACGGAACGGCAACCGCATGCAACGACCCGCGGTACCAGATTGCCGGAAAAACCGGGACTGCAAGAATAGCATGGGACAACGGCGGGTACAAGGACAAAGACGGATACCACAGGCACCAGGCCTCATTTGCAGGATACTTCCCGGCAGACAATCCCAAATACAGCTGCATAGTAGTCCTGTACTCCGGCAAGACCAGACAGGACTTCTTCGGTGCGACATGGGCGGTGCCCGTATTCAAAAGGGTTGCGGACAGAATATACGCCTCGCACCCGGAATGGAATTCTCCCCTGTCGGGAACGGGGGCGGAAGACATGCCGAGGATTGCGGCCGGAAGGGCGGACCAGACCAATACCGCATTGGACTACATCGGGCTGCGGTCCGGAAAGACCGGGCTGAAAGGATGGGTACGCTTCGGGGCCGGCGGACAGGAAGCGGCGGATGTTTCCGGAATAGACATAGTACACGGGAAAGTTCCGGATGTAACAGGCATGGGGCTGAAGGACGCCCTCTACCTGCTGGAGAATGAAGGGTACAAAGTATCGTTTTCCGGTGCAGGCAGGGTGGTATCGCAACAGCCGGCGCCGGGAACGGCCCTCGGCGGCAAGGGAAAAGTATTCATAAAACTGGAATAAGACACATGAGACTCGAAGAGATACTTAAAGACACCGGGTACATTTCCGCCAACGGAAATACGGACATAGACATAACCGACATCGCCTCTGACTCGCGGGAATGCGTGGCGGGCTGCCTGTTCATTGCCGTCAAGGGTTTCCAGACGGACGGCCATCTGTTCATAGGCCAGGCCATAAAGGCCGGGGCGGCAGCCGTAGTCTATCAGGACGAGATGCCTGACAAAGCCGACGGATGGGACAATATCGTCACCGTCAGGGTAAATGACAGCCGCCACGCCGTCGGGACAATCAGCGCGAACTTTTTCAGGCATCCGAGTTCGGAACTGGAACTGGTCGGAATAACCGGGACCAACGGCAAGACCACTATCGCCACCCTGCTCTACAGGCTGATGACCATGCTCGGATACAAGTGCGGACTGCTTTCCACTATTGCAAATTATGTCATAGACAAAAAATACGGGACTGCAAACACTACCGGAGACCCCATAACGACAAACCGCCTGCTCCGCGAAATGGCCGACAGCGGGTGCGCATACTGCTTTATGGAGGTAAGTTCGCACGCCCTGCATCAGGAAAGAGTCAACGGCCTGCGCTTCAAGGGAGCAATATTCACAAACATCACCCGGGACCACCTCGACTACCATAAGACATTCGAAGAATATATCAGGTGCAAGAAAATGCTGTTCGATTCCCTCCCGTCCGGTTCATTCGCCCTTATCAACTCGGATGACAAGAGAGGGAAAATAATGGTACAGAATTGCAAGGCAACCGTTTATACCTATTCATCCGGAACGATGGCCGACTTCAGGGCGGCGGTTCTCGAAAAAAGCCTTGAAGGCTCCCTGCTGTCGATTAACGGCACACAGGTCTGGGTGAGGTTCATAGGGGAACATAATGCGCATAACCTCTGTGCAGTATACGGATGCGCCATTCTGCTTGGCTCCGGCAAGGAGGAGACATTGCGCTGCATGAGCGCCCTCGGCCCGGTAAAAGGACGCCTCGAATATATTAAGGGCGGCAGGGGCATAACCGCAGTAGTCGACTACGCCCATACCCCTGACGCGCTGGAAAATGTCCTGAAGACCCTGAAGCCCCTGTGCAGGGGTACATCCCTGACAGCCGTTTTCGGATGCGGGGGGAACAGGGACAAAGGCAAGCGCAGCGAGATGGCCGCCATCGGCGCAAAGTACGCGGACAGGATAATAATCACCTCCGACAACCCGAGATACGAAAAGGCGGAAGACATTATAGAAGACATGAAGAAGGGAATCCCGGACGGGGACATGGGCAGAGTCCTTTTCATCACCGACAGAAAGGAGGCCATAAGGACGGCCATTGCCACGGCGCCGCCTGAATCGATAGTCGTGGTTGCCGGGAAAGGGCATGAAGACTACCAGATAATAAACGGAGTAAAACATCATTTCGACGACAGGGAAGTGATAGACGAATGTTTTAAACAGATCAAGGCATGATATACCACTTATTCGAATACCTGAGGTCATACATGGATTTCCCCGGCTCGGGAATAATGCGGTACATATCCGTACGCGCAATTCTGGCCAGCATGACCGCTATATTAATCGCCCTCGTATTCGGCAAGTCCATTATAAGGAAGCTGCAGAAAAGGCAGATAGGCGAGGAAATACGCGATCTCGGCCTGGAAGGCCAGCTTGCAAAGAAAGGGACTCCTACGATGGGTGGCGTAATCATCCTTATGGCCATCGCCGTGCCCATACTCCTGTTCGGGGACCTTAAAAACACCTACGTGCTGCTTCTGCTCATAACCACGGTATGGCTCGGGCTTTTAGGCTTCGCGGACGACTATATAAAGGTATTCCGCAAAAACAAAGAGGGGCTTCCCGGCAGATACAAGATACTCTGGCAGGTCATCCTCGGCCTGGCGGTGGGAATCACCGTATGCCTGAAGGAAGACACCGTAAGCACCCTTACCACGATACCTTTTATAAAAGACAACGAATTCGATTACGCATGGCTCGCCCCGGGCAGCGGAAAGGTCAAGGAAATACTCCAGGTAGTCATATACGTGACAGTCATCATCTTTATCACTACGGCCATGTCCAACGGCACGAACCTGACGGACGGGATGGACGGGCTGGCCGCCGGGATATCCGCGATAGTGGGGGCTACATTAGGCGTACTTGCATACCTGTCCGGCAACGTAATATATTCCGACTACCTCAACATAATGTACATACCGGATTCCGGGGAAATCGCGGTATTCATGGCTGCCTTCACCGGAGCCCTTCTCGGTTTCCTGTGGTACAACTCCTACCCTGCCCAGGTATTCATGGGAGATACCGGAAGCCTTGCCCTCGGAGGCATCATGGGTGTCGCCGCCATCCTCATCCGCAAGGAACTGCTCACCCCGGTCCTGTGCGGAATATTCTTCGTGGAATCCCTGTCGGTAATCATACAGAGAGTATATTTCAAGCATACGAAAAAGAAATACGGCACAGGGAGGAGGATTTTCAAAATGGCCCCGCTACACCACCACTTCCAGAAGGAGGGCATCCCCGCCCTCATTGCAATGCCGGCCAGGGCCATTCCCGAAGCCAAGATAGTAATGCGCTTCTGGCTTATCAGCATACTGCTGGCAATATTGACAATAATAACTCTTAAAATACGATAGTCATGGGAAAGATAGCCATACTCGGCGGAGGGGAGAGCGGGACAGGGGCTGCGGTCCTGGCAAAGACAAAGGGATTCGACACATTCCTGTCCGACAACAGCACTATATCCCCCGAAGCCAAAAAGATTCTTGAAGAATACGGCATAGACTATGAAGAAGGCGGGCACGACAGGGGCAGAATCCTCGGATGCGACGAAATCATCAAGAGCCCAGGCATACCGGATTCCGCACCCGTTGTAGAAGAAGCCGTTGCCGCAGGAATCCCGGTAATTTCCGAAATAGAGTTCGCCGGAAGATACGATGACTCCGTCAAGATATGCGTAACCGGAAGCAACGGGAAAACCACAACCACATCCCTAATTTACTACATGCTCCGGAACGCCGGGATAGATGCAGGGCTCGCCGGCAACATCGGACGCAGCTACGCCATGCAGGTAGCCACCGCTCATCACGATGTATATGTACTCGAGCTCAGCAGTTTCCAGCTTGACGGCATGTATGAGTTCAAGGCTGACATTGCAATTATCCTCAACATAACCCCCGACCATCTCGACAGATACGACCACGACATGCAGAAATATATCAAGGCCAAATTCCGTATTACCCGGAACATGTCCGAGGAAGACTGCTTTATTTTCTGCAAGGACGACGAGG
>DVLA01000083.1 GCA_018715745.1 Candidatus Coprenecus stercoripullorum | reverse complement strand
GAGCTATTATGCCTCATCCGGGGATGCCGCCCGTTCCGGACTGCTTGCCAAAGCGGTGGATATGATTGATTTATTTTTGTAAATCAGGATAATAGTCTTATATTTGCGCTCCTTTCCGGACGGAAAGGTTTACAAATAATGTCTAACTATTTGTTGGTTAACTATTTAAATTTATGTCAAACGAATTGGAAAAGATGGAGGCTACGGAAAACCAGGTAGCTCCGAATGAAAATGAGGCGAAACCCGCGGCCGAGACTGCGGCAGCGGAGCCTGTGAAAAAACAAACCGGCAACGAGTCCATACCAGGCGACAGATTCGACTGGGACAGTTTCGAAAAGGACGCGGCCTACGATATGGACAAGGGCGCCATTGAAGAAAGCTATAACCAGACACTTTCCAAAGTCGTCGAAAACGAGGTGGTGGAAGGTACGGTCATGGCTATTGACAAACGCGAAGTATTGGTGAACATCGGCTACAAGAGCGAAGGCGTCATCAATATTTCCGAGTTCCGTTACAATCCTGACCTCAAGGTCGGGGACAAGGTAGAGGTGTATGTAGAGACGGCTGAGGACAAGAAAGGCCAGCTGGTTCTCTCGCACAGGAAAGCGCACTCCCTGCGCTCGTGGGATCTGGTAAATGAGGCATACGAAAACGACAGCGTAGTCAAGGGCTATGTCAAATGCCGTACGAAGGGCGGCATGATAGTGGACGTGTTCGGTATCGAAGCCTTCCTGCCCGGTTCCCAGATAGACGTGAAACCTATCAGGGATTACGATATATATGTCAACAAGACGATGGACTTCAAAATCGTCAAGATCAATAACGAGTTCCGTAACGTGGTCGTTTCCCACAAGGCCCTTATCGAAGCCGAAATCGAAGCCCAGAAGGCCGATATTATCAGCAAGCTTGAGAAAGGCCAGATACTTGAGGGTACTGTCAAGAACATCACTTCCTACGGTGTATTCGTGGACCTGGGCGGTGTGGACGGACTTATCCATATCACCGACCTTTCATGGGGCAGGATCAACCATCCCGAAGAAGTTGTTTCCCTCGATCAGAAAATCAGTGTCGTCATACTCGACTTCGATGATACGAAGAAACGTATCGCACTCGGCCTGAAACAGCTCCAGCCGCATCCATGGGATGCTCTCAGCCCGGATCTCAAAGTCGGGGACGTAGTCAAAGGCAAAGTGGTGGTGATAGCCGACTACGGCGCTTTCGTAGAAATCCAGCCCGGCGTGGAAGGACTTATACACGTTTCCGAGATGTCGTGGTCACAGCATCTGCGCAGCGCGCAGGACTTCCTGAAAGTAGGGGACGAAGTGGAGGCCGTTATCCTTACCCTCGACAGGGAGGAAAGGAAGATGTCCTTGGGCATCAAGCAGCTTAAGGAAGATCCCTGGAAGACGATAAACGAGAAATATCCTATCAACTCGAAACATACGGCTACTGTCCGCAATTTTACCAATTTCGGCGTTTTCGTAGAGCTTGAGGAAGGTGTGGACGGACTTGTGCATATCAGCGACCTGTCATGGACGAAGAAGATCAAGCATCCTTCCGAATTTACGTCGATAGGAGACAAGATAGATGTAGTAGTTCTCGAAGTTGACCAGGAGAACCGCCGTCTCAGCCTGGGCCACAAGCAGCTCGAGGAGAATCCCTGGGATGTGTACGAGACCACCTATACTCTCGGCTCGATACATGAAGGCACTGTCGCCAGCTTCGTAGACAAGGGTGCGGTAATATCCCTTGCGGACGGAGTGGAGGGCTTTGCCACTATCAAGAACCTTCTCAAGCAGGACGGTACTACGGCTACGGTCGGGGAGAAACTGCCGTTCAAGGTTACCGAGTTCAGCAAATCAAACAAGAAGATAGGTCTTTCCCATACAAGGACCTGGGAAGAACCCAAGAAAGAGGAAAGCCGCTCGGAGGCCGACAGCACCCAGAGGGCTGTCAAGAAACTCAAGGCCAACCTTGAAAAGACGACTTTGGGCGACATCTCCGGACTTGCGGAACTCAAGGACAAGATGGAGAAGGAAAGCCGTCAGTAAAATGAAATTGTCAACAAACGGATATTCAAGCGCTCATGTATGCCCGATACATGGGCGCTTGTTCTTTGGTTTTTCCGGATGTATTCCCTGCGGAGGAAAAAGGCCATGAAGAGACTGTTGCCGGTAATGTTCATCCTTGTGATGCTTTCTCCCCTTGCCCGCGGGCAGGAGCGGGGAGCCGTCAGGAGGGCCGTCGGGGAATATACCGAAATATTGCAGCATATCAGCCGCCTCTATCTGGATTCCGTGGACATTGACGGGCTTGCAAGAAGGGCGGTAACGGCCCTTGTCTCCGGGCTTGACCCGCATTCGGCCTATATATGCGCTGAAGATGCCGCGGCTATGGACGAATCTCTTGAAGGCGGGTTCGAGGGAATAGGCATAGAGTTCGCCATTATAGGGGATACCCTGACTGTCAGGTCGGTTGTCGAGGGAGGCCCGGCCTCGGCTGTGGGCATCAGGGCTTCCGACAGGATTGTAAGAGTGGATACGGCGTGGATATCGGGCCCCGGACTTACCAATGCGAGGGTCTCAGGGCTATTGCGCGGCCGGAAGGGAACGAAGGTCCTGCTTACCGTTCTGCGCAGGGGGACGGACGGCTATATTGAATTTTCCGTAGTGCGGGACAGGATTCCCGTAAACAGCGTAACCGCTTCCTACCTTGACGGGGACAGTTGCCTTTATATAAGGCTCAGCCGCTTTGCCGCACGTTCACACAGGGAGATAACCGATATAATATCTGCGCGCCGCGGCTCTTTTTCCGGCATTATACTTGATTTGAGGGGGAACTCCGGAGGATACCTGCCTGTTGCAACGGACATTGCCAACGAGTTCCTGTGCAAGGGGGACCCTATAGTCTATACCGAGGGGCTCAGGGTGCGCTCTTTTGAGGCTGAGGCAGACGGAAAGGGAATGTGTGCCGGTGTCCCTTTGGTCCTTCTCGTGGACGAAGCGTCGGCTTCCGCCAGCGAAATTCTTGCCGGCGCTGTCCAGGACAATGACAGGGGGCTTGTCATCGGGCGGAGGACTTTTGGCAAGGGCCTTGTCCAGCAGGACGTGCCGCTTTCAGGCGGGGCCCGGCTCAGGCTTACTGTCGCGCGTTACCATACCCCTTCTGGCAGGGTGATACAGGCCCCGTACGAGATGGGTGACCCGGAAAGTTATTATGCCGGTTATGCGGAAAGGTTTTCTATCGGGGAAATGTTCAGCCGCGACAGTGTCCGCCTTTCCGACTCCATTGCCTTCAAGACCCTCAGATGCGGCCGTACTGTCTTCGGAGGCGGCGGGATAATGCCGGACGTGTTCGTGCCGGAGGATACTTCCGGTTACACTGCCTTTTACAGGGAAGTGCTTGTGCGCGGCCTTGTAACGGAGTATATGGCAGTCGCCGCCGATCGCAACCGGTCCGGATGGCTGGCCGCCTGTCCGTGTGAGGATGCCTTTTACCGGGATTTCCATATATCCGATAATCTCTTTGCGGATTTTCTGTCTTTTGCGGAAAGCAGGGGCGTTGTCCCTGAACCCGGGCAGGTCAGCCGGTCTCGCAGCCTGTTGTCGGTTTATATGAAAGCCTTGGCGGCCAGTGCTCTGTACGGCCACTCCGCATATTGCCGCGTGATGAATGCCGCCGACCCGGCATATATCGAGGCATTGGAAAGCCTTTCGTCATGGAAGGAAAGCCTTGCCGCTTCAGGAATTTCTTTTTGATGCCACGGCTTTGTTGTAGGCCCTTGAATTGCGCCTGTGTTCCGCATAGGTGGAGGCGAAATTATGTGTACCGTCCAGCTCCGGCCTGGCGCAGAAATAGAGGTAATCCGATTTTTCATAATCGAGTACGGCATCTATTCCGGCTGCGGGCGGTATTGTAATCGGGCCCGGAGGCAGTCCCCTGTGTATATACGTGTTGTAGGGCGAGTCGATTTTCAGGTGCCTGTCGAGTACCCGCCTGATTCCCGGCTCGGTGTCGAGATGGGCGTATATGACTGTAGGGCAGGCCTGCAATGGCATCCCGCGTTTCAGCCTGTTGATATATACCCCGGCTATCCTGCGCATTTCCGGCCCGTTCTTGGTCTCTTCTACGACTATTGAGGCGAGGGTTGTTACTTCATTGGGGGTCATTCCCATTTTTCCGGCTTTGGAAGACCTGCCGTTGCCCCAGAACCTGTCGTACTCCCTTTTCATCCTTTTCAGGAATTCTTCGGGGGTGACGGTCCAGTATATCTGGTATGTGTCGGGGATAAACATGCCTATGTAATCTTCTTTGCGGAATCCCAGAGCCTTCATCAGTGCAGTATCCTGCAGCGCTTCGGCAAATTCGGCGGAATCGGCTTCGAAATTCTCGCCGAGAAAGCCTGCCAGTCGGTCCATTGTCCTTATGTAGGCTCTCATAGTGAACTTCTCCGGTTCCTGCCAGCCGTTGCATATCATCCTTATGATGTACTGATTCGAATAACCTTCCTTGATAAGGTATCTCCCCGGCTCGAAATGGGAGGCGAAATCCCTTTTTTCCGCAGCCCTGCGAAGGCTGCCGGTGTTGCGTACAACGCCTGAGCGTTCGACAGCTTCGAGGGCATCCTCCGGCCCGTAGTCGTCGTATATGTACACTACAGCCTCCCTGTCCGCGTTCGGCTTCCTGAAGGTAATATAGAAATCGAGTGCCGCCGCTGCGGCCGCGGCTGTCACGACTGCGGCACAGACTGCTATGGCTTTTCCTGCTGTTTTCATTTTTTCTGTCCTCTCATGTATATTTCATCACCTGCATGCAGTATGTCGCCTTCTTCGTATCCGTTGTATTTGAAGAGACTTTTCAGCCTTACTGCATATCTCTGGGATATTCCGTAATAAGTGTCCCCTTCCGAGGCTATGTGTATTTTGGAGTACCTGCCAGCCCTTTTCCTCTTTTTCTGGATGTATACGATAGTCCCCGGAGCTATCCTGTCACCTTCCCTGAGGTCGTTGAACCCGAGCAGCTCTTTTGTGAAGAGGTTGTATTCCTTTGCAATGCCGCTGTATGTGTCGTTGTCTCCGGCTATTATGTAAGCCGTTTTATTCCTGACGTATATGGTGCGGTTCCTGGAGTACTTGTATAAAGGCGATGTCCTGGCCGGCTCGAGTACCTTGAGCCTTTCTATTTCCGACGGGCTGGGCGGTATCAGGTATTTGAACCGGTCTGCCTTTTTTGCGAACGCCCTGTCGTATTCGTACAGCCTGTAGTCTTCTATTATCTGTATGAGGTTTTCCGCGTAGTCTCCGGCAGTGGCATATCCGGCCTTTTTAAGGCCGTAGCACCATCCCTTGTAGTCGGTTATGTCGAGGTCGAAAAGGAATGCGTACCTGTCCCTGTATCTCAGGAAATCGGAATGGTCCTCGAACGAGTCCTCGGCCTTTTTGTACTTCCGGAAACAGGACTTGCCTATCTCATCGTCTTTCTTGTAGTATGTCTGTCCTTTCCAGTCGTTGTGGCACTTGATGCCGAAATGGTTGTTGGCCCTGACGGCGAGATCGGAATTGCCGTTGCCCGATTCGAGGCATCCCTGGGCAAGGGTGATGCTGGCCGGGATACCGTGCGTCCTCATGTCCTCTATGGCGATATCCTTGTACTTCTCGATATACTGTTCACGTGTAAGCTGCTGCGCCCCTGCATGGAACACGAGCATAACGGCCGTTATTGAAGATGTTATGAGTCTTGCAGTCATACTGTCCTGTCTATGGGACAAAAATACTCAAGATTCTCAGTTTTTTATATTTTTGCTTATAAAATTCGATTGCGTTCATTTGTCAAGCCATGATGAAGAAGGAAAGAATAGAAATAGACTATACGGCATATGCGTCGGCTGAAGAACTTCATGAAGCCGACAGGGAACTGTTCGGGAAGGCTGTCGAGGCTGTCAACGGTTCTTATGCCCCTTATTCGCATTTTCATGTGGGAGCAGCGGTTTTGCTTGCGGACGGGCATGTGGTCTGCGGTGCAAATCAGGAAAACGCCGCATCCCCTTCCGGCCTGTGCGCGGAAAGGACGGCCCTGTTCTATGCCCATGCGAATTACCCCGGTATCCCGGTTCGTGCCATAGCGATTGCCGCAAGGAAGGAGGGCAGCCAGGCTTTTTCTCCGGCCTATCCGTGCGGGGCATGCCGTCAGGTCCTGGCCGAATCCCAGAAAAGGGCGGGGGCGGACATACGCATAATAGTAGGTGACAGGGACAGGATACTGGTGTTCGGTTCGGTAGACGCCCTGCTGCCTTTTATTTTCGACAGCGCCAGCATGGACTGAGCCTAAGTCCGCACGGCTTCCGGGCTATTGTCCTTTTGCTTCCGGCTTCTTGGTCTCCTGTTTCCTTTTCCTGACCAGGTTGCATGCAAGGCATGCCGCGAGGATGAGGAACGCCGCGAGGATTATGGCCATCTCCGTTACGTGCTCCGTAGGGGCCACCCATATTTCGTTAAAAAGGTCGTTGCGGCCCATAATCTCGACAGGAGTCCAGAATACTATTACCGTGGCGATGGCCATACGGATATTGGCCCCCCAGGAGGCGATCCCGAGTTCTTTTATGAACATGAATATGGCCCCGATAAGGCAGCCAGCCCCTATAATCAGGGTAACCGGATGCCTGTCCCCGAGAAATTCAGGGTCGTAACAGAACATGAGCAGGAGATAGCAGGCCCACATCATCATATTGAGTTCCATGAATGTGGTGATGGATGTATGGCGGGAGAGCGGTCGGGTCACGATTTCGTCCTTGCGCCTGCCGAATATGCGTTTCTGTATCCAATTGATAAAGAGGCAGCCTGTCTTGACGCTGAAAATGTAGACAGTCATGATAAGCATCCAGAATCCGAACGTAGCCGGCATTATGAGGTACTCCGGCTTAGTGACAATCTCCCCGTTTACTATTTCAGGCTGTACGCCGTAGCGCGAGGCGTAATACTGGAGCAGGAATTCCACCCATCCGGTCCAGAACAGCAGCCCTCCTGCAAGGCCGAGTATTGTCTGCTTGGTGTCCCCCTTGGCAAATACCCCTATGATTACTATTGCCAGCCCGACGGCCCCCAGGGCAAAAGCCGAGCCGTGCAGGGCCTCTTGCGGCAAGAAGTGTTCCATAAGAATCATCATGGCATGTCCCAGTGGCATTGCGCACAGGACCAATAAAAATGAAATCAGGGTTTTCCCCCAGTAGCGTTTCCTTACTGCCGTATTTTCCATAAAAAGCTTTTTTCTGCCCGGCCGTTACGGCGGAGTGTCATCTGTAAATGCCATGTGGTAATGGCGGTAATAAAAATGGGTAAGCTGATTACATCGCACCGCTACGACC
>DVLA01000082.1 GCA_018715745.1 Candidatus Coprenecus stercoripullorum | reverse complement strand
CGCCTGCATTGCGGCTGACGGCAAGATAGCATTCCGACAGTAATTTAAGAGCATGATTTACTGCATCTCTTCCTTCCAACGAAGCCGGCGTATAAACGGAGAAGAATATGCCGTCCACCCCGCCCTCTTTTGCCCTGACAAAGTCAAACTGCGTCCTTTCCTGGCGTTTTCCGATGTCAATGCCCTCAAGCAGCATGGACGGTGTATCGCAGTGGGAATCCAGTACGAACATCCTAATGCCCGTTCACAATTTTGGATGCACCTGAAGAATGGGCGTTCCCAAGCTTGTCGGCATCTATATATACGTCCGAGCTCCCGCTGGCAACAACATCGGCAACCTCTGCTTTCATTTCCCTTGCCTCAACGGTAGAAGCCCCGCTGGCGCTTATCTGAAGAGAAGCCGAATTGCCATTGGCGTTCATGTGCGATGCGCCTGAGAGTTCCATGGCGAGCATAGAGAAATCTCCCTCCACGGTAGAATTGGACGCCCCGGAAAGGCCTATGTCGAACACTTGAGCGCTTCCTTTAAAAAACAATATGGAAGCACCTGAAACTCCAGCGCTTATATTTTCATAGTCGGCGTCGTCGATTCTGACATGTGAAGCTCCGGAGAGGATGATGTCCATATCCCCTTTCCCGCTCAGTCCGGAAGAAATCAAAGATGAAGCACCCGATACCTGAATCCTGAGCGAAGCCGTCTCGAAACTGTCCTCTATCATAAGATATGAGGCGCCCGAAAGGCGTACCTTTTCGAGGACAGGACAGGTAACCGTAGCTACAAGTTCCTCATTGCCATTAAATCTCAACCTTTTAAACAGACCTTTAAGCCCTCCTGCGTCAAGGCCTATTGACAGTTCTCCGCCCTTGATATCCGCATCAATATATTCTGCATATTTTTCCGGAACAGTAATGACAGCGGTACATTCGTCTGAATATTCAAGCGTTACCTGAAAGGCACTGGATATTTTCAGAGAAGTGAAATCCCCTTCAAGAGTTATTTTGCTGTAGCCTCCTTTGGCATAAACCGGCAACCAGGCGCATCCGAGCAGGAGCGCTGCCGCACATTTAACAATAAACCGTCTCATATACTTTATTTTTTATCGCTTGTTTCCGTTATTCTGTCCTTGAAACGTACGAGGGCCGATATTTCCCTTCTGGAATATTCTTCGAACATCTCGAGTTTCCTTCTTTCGCTCAGGTACGGGTTGTCCATGAATTCATCCGGATTTCCAAGAATATCGTCCATCGTCTCCATAACGGCAACCGCATCGTCGTAATCCATATACGCTGTCAGATCAGAAATCTGGCAGGCAAGCAGCGCTACCTTTCCGTAATGCTCCCTGTAGGCTATGGATATACTGTCACGGCGTTCGCCCGCCGACGCGAATTTCTCGGCAACAGGATTCACGGCAAGCCTCACTATAAAAACGAGCAGCAACGATGCGGCCGCAGGCAACAGGATGGTTACCCAGAAAGGCTTTCCCCTCCTGCGTACATTTGTCCTGAATTTTATCCTGTGACGATAGGCGTCATATCTCCTCTCGAACCTTTCGTCATCCCCTTCCGGAAGGCAGGCATCCGTGGAGGAAGTATCGTTCAACCTAACGTAATCCTTAAGATTGTCCATATTAAAAATATATTAATCAATTATTTACTTACTAACTCAGCTAATTTTCTCTTTCCCCTCAGGTACTGCGAACGGACAGAACTTTCCCCTACTTTCAATATGGCTGCGCATTCCGCATAATCATAACCTTCGAAAAGCAGCAGGGACAGAACAATCCTGTAACCCTCCGGAAGTTCCTGTATCTTCCTCTTTATCCTTGCCATAAGGGACTGCGTATCCTCACAGGCCAGAATATCGTTCCATGGATCCTCATCCGTCCCGTTCACGTCCTCCGCATACTGTTCCAGCATGGCTTTGAGCGCCTTTCCCCTGCGCACCCTGTCTATGGCCCCGTTGACACAAGCCCTGTGCAGCCATACCCCTGTCTGCTGCGGGGAAAGTTTTTCTGTATTGAACCTTATATACTTTATAATCGTATCCTGGGCGACCTCTTCAGCATCCATACTGTTGCCCGTAATTCTCAAAGCCGTATTGTACAGCCCCTTTTTGTATCTGTCGTAAAAAAGCCTTATCTCGGAAGGTATCATAGCTCTCCTTCTGTTCTATTATTATAACGCAGGCACATGCCGCCGCGTTGCACCGCATGACAAACTTAAAGAAAAAAAACGTTACTTTGCATGCAAATTATACAACCTGGATATGGAAAACCGTACAGTAGCCCTCATATACGACTTCGACGGCACTCTTTCGCCTGCAAACATGCAGGAATTCGGTCTTATACAGACATTCGGCAAGGAAGACCCGCAAGTATTCTGGAAAAAGAGCAGCGATCTCTCGGAAGAAAACGATGCAAGCGAGATACTGTGCTACATGAAAACGATGATAGACGAGGCGCGCATCTCCGGGCAATCGCTTACAAGGGAAAATTTCAGGAAATTCGGTTCCAAGGTGCAGCTTTATTCCGGTGTTGCGGAATGGTTCGGGAAAATCAACGGATACGGCCGCCGGCAAGGGTTGGAAGTGGAACATTATATAAATTCGTCCGGACTTACGGAAATGATAGAGGGAACGCCCATATATCACGAATTCAAAAAAGTCTACGCATGCTCCTTCCTGTATGAAGACGGTGTGGCGGTATGGCCGGGCGTAGCCGTGGACTATACGGCAAAGACGCAGTTTCTCTTCAAGATAAACAAAGGGGTAATGAGCATACGCGACCACACCCAGGTGAACAGGTTCGTAAAAGAAAAGGACAGGCCGGTCCCTTTCTCAAGGATGATTTATTTCGGGGACGGCGCTACCGATATTCCCTGCATGAGACTTGTGAAACAATTCGGCGGACATTCCATTGCCGTGTACAATCCTGAAGGCGGTGACGGGCACAGAAAGGCTTCGGAAAGGCTGCTGACCGAAGAGAGGGTGCATTTCGTCTGTCCGGCCGACTATACTGAGGGAGGGCGCATATTCCAGGTAGTAACTGCCATTATCGATAAAATAAAGGCCGACAGTGACCTGGAAAGGCTAAAGGGCTGAGGCGATTCTTTCTTCCCTGATTTTCAGCTCATTTGCCGACCTGTCCACAATGGTACGGAAATCATCAAGAAGCAGTCTCGTACTCTCCGGCTTGTTCATGGACATTGCAGGGCTGAACTCTTTGAAAGCGTCCTTGCGTATCGCCTCATACAGTTTTTCCTGTTCGGAAGCCCATGTCCGTATTATATGCCTCATGTCCTTGACGGTAACCTGCCCGTCCGACGTACCGAAAACAGAAGGCAGTACGGAAGCGGCCCACTGGCGCTCAATATCGGGAAGCTGGGCATATACGGCATCTAAGGCTTCCTCTATCCCGGCATTCCCGCACAGCGTACCGGCTGAAATACGCCCGGATATGTTCTCAATTTCATGCAGAGGCATGACCATTCCCGCCGCATCACACCATCTGATACCGGAAGGCCTTACCGCCAACGGCAGTTCCAGCCCGGATTCCAGCCAGTCGGCCATTACCCCGCCAAGATAGGACTTGAGAGCCATACGGTACAGTCCGATACCCCTGTGTGCCGCCTGCACCCCTATCCTTACCCGGCCGTACTCCATATATTCCGACGGTTCCGTATGTTCCTGAAGCATGGAAGAAAGTATATCAACGGCAGCCAGCATCTTCTCGGCCACATAGGGATTGAATACCCTGAAATCAATCCTGTCCGCAGGCTTTTCCGACTTTCTCCTGTCCCTTGACGGCCATTTCAGCCCGTCCCTGAATGTCCCGCAGGAAGTTATGGAAATCCCCGGCACTATCCATGAATGCCCGTCCTTTTCAACAAGATACGAAAACGGAAATAATGATGTATCCGGGTGCCCGTAATGGCTTCCAATGACTGTCGTAAACGGTGCACAGGCTACGGGATGGACAATATATGAATTTGATGCTGTCTTACACCCCCTTCCCAGCAACCCTGAATGGACAGGCCCCAGTTTGTATGCATGGTTGCTCATGTTTGTGCCGGACCCCGCATTCAGGAAAGAGCACATAAGCCCTATCAGCAAAGCCGACTTGTGATGGCTTACCGTGCAGGGGCCTGCGAAGAGGGAGACGGCCTCCCCGTTCTCGAAATGGCAGTTTGAAGAGAAAAATGAGTCAGAACCGGAAAATGCCCTGGTTATTACAGTCCCTTCCCCCACATAACACCTGTGCAGATTTGCCCCTTCGTCTACATCCGAATAAGGAGATATTATAAAATGCCTGCATATCACCCCGAACCCGACATGTGCACCCTGTCCCACAGTCCCGTCCTCAAGGCACAGGCATCCCTCGAGACAGGCATGCTTCCTGACTGTCACATCGGAGATTTTCAGGACATTCCTGAGAACGGCCCCTTCCCCTATCTCGCCCTCAGGGAAATTTTCAGGACAGGCATATCCGCTGCAACCTGCACCGGAAGCATATATGAAAGCGACCTGGGCCGACATGCCTTCACGGACGGTTATCGCATTCTCTCCCGTCTCGGACATTACATTTACCCGTGTACCGTTGCCGAAAAAGGATTTTCCGGATGATGAGACCGTTCCGCAGCCATCTATTACCGCCCCCTGTCCTATGCGGTATCCGGAAAGATATCCTACATTGCGTACGGTACATCCGTCCGATACGGAACAGTCGCATATAACCGAGTTGCGGATTCCGCTTTCCCCGTCGAATATTCCGAGGGAGACATTTCCCGTAAAACGGGAAAGTGCGACCGTGGACGTAACGAATCCGTCCTTTACGCGTATTGCATTCCAGTCCTCCGAACTGCATCCGTTAGATACCAGTGCGGCAATTTCCTGCTCTGTCAAATTCCTGTACATATTGCAAATTTAATTAAAAAAATCCTTTATTTTTGTATTATGCAAAGGAGAATCAACATATTGACATGGGCGGTATTCCTGCTTTACATAGCTGCCGTCATGTTTCTCTGTCTCTACAGATTCTCGGCTTCCCCGATAGATCTCGGGAAATATTTTCTGGGCATACGGATGGACAGGTTCGCACATCTGCTGATGTTTCTCCCTTACCCTTTTACGGCCTGGCTGATTTTCAGATATTCCGTTCCGTCCGAATTTGTCAGGAAGCATGCCCTTGCCGCTGCATTCATAACAGGCATCCTGTTTGCAGCCTTTTCAGAGCTGATGCAGCATCTGCTTTCGGAATACCGCCAGGGGGACATTGCCGATTTCCTGGCCGATTCCGTATCAGTTCTCGCCGGAGTCATTATTTTATGGTCCTCAGGGGCCGGACGGACAAAGAAAACAGGAAAGCATCCCTACGGCAATGAATAAACGACTTGTACTGGCAACGCTAATATTGGCATCCGCCATGCGCTGCATCCCGGCATACGCCGGCACAGACACTTTGGATACATGCAGGCTGCATACGCTGGCAGACTCCATTGACTTGTACCTGTCTCCGCTTGCCGATGTACGGACAGGGATTACGGCCGTCTCGTTCCATCTCGGAAAGGGGAAAAGGCTGTCAATATCATTTTCCCGCGAACTCGGGGAGCATCCGCTCCGCCAGGCGGACATAGAACGGATTTACGGAATGGCAGCCAGGCTCCTGCCCCCCCCTTACAACAGATACGACATTGAAATCTACTCCGGGGATACAAGGATCGAGGATTTGGCCAACAGATATTTTTCCGGGCTCAGGTATCCGTACGGAAAACGGAAGAAAGGCAATGCCACTGCCCACGTTGAAGAATTGACAAGGCCGTTCTCACTTTCAGAGGGACTGGAAGGACGCCACATAGCGCTGTGGCAGAGCCACGGGTACTACTATAATGAAAAGGAAAACAGGTGGAAATGGCAGAGAGCCCCGTTTTTCACGACAATAGAGGACATGCTTACCTACAGCTATGCCGTGGACTACCTCGCCCCTATGCTCGAAAACGCCGGAGCAAGGGTCTACATGCCCCGGGAAAGGGATGCAATGAAAAGGGAAATCATAATTGACTACGGTTCCCGCGGATACAGTGAGACAAGCGGCGGCCGCCATGGGGACTTGCAGTGGCAGGACGCCCCTGGTACAGGATTTGCCTATTCCGCCGACACATGTATAACCGAAGGCAATCCGTTTACGGCCGGTAATGCCAGGATGATTGCGGCAGTGAGAAATTTCCCGGCTACGGCACAGTATTTTCCGGATTTTCCGGAGACAGGGGAATATGCTGTCTACATATCCTATAAAAGCCTCCCGGAAAGTCCGTCATCCGTCTTGTATACCGTAAGGCATGCCGGAGGAGAGAGCGTATTTTCCGTCAACCAGAAAATGGGCGGAGGTACATGGATATACCTCGGGACATTCACTTTTTCATACGGATACACGGGACAGGGCGTCATAGTACAGAATACCCCGCATAAAGGGAAGAAAATGGAAAAGGGGGCAATAGTGACAACCGACGCCGTCCGCTTCGGAGGCGGGATGGGCAATATATCGCGCGGTCAGGCCGGAACAAGCGGATTCCCGAGATTTGCCGAAGCAGCCAGATATTGGCTGCAATGGGCCGGATTCCCGGAAAAAGTATATACACCTGAACAAGGCACGGATGACTACAAGGATGATTATCAGTCAAGAGGCCTGTGGGTAAACAGCCTCAGAGACGATTTCGGAATCCCGGCTGATATAGCAGTCGCCCTGCATACCGATGCCGGTATTGCGGGTGGGGACTCTACGACAGGCACCCTGGCAATCTATACGAAAGTGTCCGACAATAAGGATATCATGGCGGACGGGACATCCCGGCTTGCATCAAGGGAACTTGCCGACATCATCCAGACGACTGTCGTCAACGACATAAGGTCATGTTACGGCCATGCCTGGAACAGGCGCGGCCTTTGGGACAGACCATACACCGAAGCAAGGTACCCCGATGTGCCCGCTGTTCTGATAGAAATGCTGTCCCATCAGAATATCAACGACATGCGTCTTGCCCTCGATCCGCATTTCCGGTTCATACTTGCCAGGGGAATATACAAAGGAATACTCCGCTTCCTTTCATTCCGCGACGGCAAAGACTGCTCGGTACAGCCCCTGCCCCCCAGGCTGATTTCCGCAATAGCCGACAAAAGTGACTCCACTGTCCGGCTTTCCTGGAGGGAGACAATAGACAGGAGCGAGCCTACGGCCGCGGCCGACAGTTATATAGTCTATACAATGAGCGAAATCCCGGGAGAAAGTACAGGGGCATTCGACAACGGCATAATAGTAAACGACACCGTGTGCAGCCTGAAGATAGAGGCCGGCAGGATATACAGCTACAGAGTTGCTGCCGTAAATGCCGGGGGAATATCATTTCCTTCCGGAACGCTTTCGGCCGGTCTCGGCCGTACAGAAAAGGAAATCCTGATAATAAATGCATTCGACAAGACATCGGCACCAACCGATTACGGGCTCAGCATACCGGGCGCCGAAGGTTTCAGTGCCGGAGGCGGCATACCCTACATGTGCGATTATTCCTATACGGGCGACCAGTACTGTTTCGACCGGAACAAGGTATGGGTTCATGACGACCGTCCGGGATTCGGGGCTTCATATATAAATTATGCCCCTGAAAGACTTGCCGGCAATTCATTCGACTATCCGTCAGTACACGGCGCCCCGCTTGCGGAAATGGGAATTACATTCTCTTCAGCTGTCCCTGAAGCCCTGGATTCCGGCCTCAATGATATTTCATCCTATGATGCAGTCGACATAATATATGGCAGGGAAGACGCCGGGGCGATTACCGAAAGCATGATGGACGTGCTTGGGAAATATCGCAGCACGGGAGGGAAAATACTCATGAGCGGCTCGAATATAGGAAGGGACATATTCGACGGCATATGCCGTGGACCTGTACAAGATATCCCCGGGCAGGGAACGGTTCCGGATTCGTCTGGTTCCGACAAAAGGAGGCAGGACTTCATAAGGAATCTGTTTGGAGTGGAATGGAGCAATTCGGACGCATCTCCTGACGGCATGGCCTATCTTGAAAGCGACAGGGATACCGTCATTATGTTCCATACAAGACCTAACAGCGATGTTTACAGCGCCGCGCCCGTAGATGCCTACCTGCCCGTTACAGAAAATACCGTTCCCCTGCTGCGCTATACCGACGGGAACACTGTAGCGGCAACAATATATTCGGACGGGGACTACAGGGGAATAATAATGGGCTTCCCAATAGAAACCATTGCCTCGCGACGGCAGATCGGATATCTGCTCCGCGAGGCAATGTCGTGGCTGTTCGAGTAATCACTCCTGTCAGAGGACTTCTATGCTCCGCCTGATAAAGTCTGTAAGGGCCTTCCCTTTCAACATGTTGTTTGCAAGAAGGGCAAGGTCCGCAACCTGATGCAGCAGGATATTCTCCCTGGCGAAATCCCGGACTGTCCCGTTATGTGCGGAACGCAGGCTTTCCTTCTCCTTTCCCAGCTCCTCCCTGCGGCTCTTGTCCGCGGACGATATCTCCTCCTCTTTTTTACCCTTGTTGGAAGCATCTATCTTTTCGCATTCGGAATCTATCCCGGCCATCTTTCCGGCATAATCCTCACACTCCTTACCTATGGCCGCATTCTTTGCCTCCATTATTTTCTTTATAAGAGGATGCTCCATATTTACCGAGATATTGTACGACATGGGCATTTCCCCATAGAAATTCATGCCTCCGCCCAATGCCGACATATCACGGTAACGCCTTATGAACTCCGACTGGGTGATGAGTATCGGCGAAGAAGTTTCGGACAGGTTCTCAGGCTTTACAAAGTAAGTGTTGCCTTCTGGCAAAACCGACTCGAACATTACAGAAAGGTCCTCCTTTTCAATATCGGACATGACGGGCTCGGATATGTCGGATTTCAATATGAGTTTGTCTATTGAATCCGAATCCACGCGTACGAACCTGGAATCTGCGATTTTTGTCTCAAGCAGGCTTACAAAATGTGCATCAAGACGGCAGTCCATCAACAGGACGTCATATCCCTTGTCCCTTGCCGCTTCTATATAGGCATACTGCTCGACGGAATCGGTTGCATAAAGATATACGACCTTTTTGTCCTTGTCCGTCTGGGCCGGTTCTATGGCTTTCCTGTAATCCTCATAACCGAAATATTTGCCGTCTGTATTTTTCAGCAGGGCAAATTTCATGGCCCTTTCACAGAATTTCTCGTCGGAAAGCATGCCATATTCTATGAAGAGTTTCAGATTGTCCCATTTTCCCTCGTATTCCGAACGGTTGTTCTTGAATATGTCCTCGAGCCTGTCCGCCACTTTCCTTGTAATATATGTGGATATCTTCTTCACATTCGAATCCGACTGAAGATAGCTTCTGGAGACGTTCAGGGGGATATCCGGAGAATCAATGACACCATGTAGCAGGGTAAGGAAATCGGGTACGATATTCTCCACCGAGTCCGTAACGAAAACCTGATTGCAGTAAAGCTGTATTTTGTTTTTGGTAACATCCAGGCTGTCCTTGATTTTCGGGAAATAAAGGATGCCCGTCAGATTGAAAGGATAATCCACATTAAGATGAATATAGAACAAAGGGTCTTCCTGCATGGGGTACAGCTCCCTGTAGAATTTCATGTAGTCTTCATCTTTCAGGGAAGAGGGTTGCCTGTTCCACAAAGGGTCGGTATCATTGATTATCCTGTCCTTGTCCGTATCGGTGTATTTTCCGTCTTTCCATTCCTTTTCCTTTCCGAAAGCTATAGCCACAGGCATGAACCTGCAATACTTCTTCAGCAGCCTTTCTATCTCCGCTTCCGTCGAAAACTCCTTGGAATCATCATCGAGGTAAAGGGTTATCTCGGTCCCCCTATCCGTTCTTTCCCCTTCTTTCATGGTAAACTCCGGATCTCCCTTGCATTCCCATCTTACCGGCCTGGCTCCGTCCTGCCATGAAAGGGTATCTATGGTAACCTTTTTGGAAACCATAAATGCCGAATAGAATCCGAGCCCGAAATGCCCGATGATATTATTGGCCTGATCTTTATACTTCTCCAGAAACTCCCCTGCCCCGGAAAACGCAATCTGGTTGATGTATTTGTCAACTTCTTCGGATGTCATGCCGATTCCTCTGTCCGTTACCGTCAGAGTGTTCTTTTTCGGATCAGCCTTTATGCTTATGGTCAAATCGCCGAATTCGCCCTTAAAATCACCGGAGCCGGCAAGGGCTTTAAGTTTCTGCGTGGCATCCACTGCATTGGCCACAAGTTCCCTGAGGAATATTTCGTGGTCCGAATAAAGGAACTTCTTGATTACGGGGAATATATTTTCTGTCGTAACCCCTATTTTACCTTTTTGAGCCGTCATAGTCATATTTTTTCTTCCCCTTTCGGCAAAAGCCATACCAACCGGCACCCTCTGTCAAAATGTCATTCGGGTACTGCGGAAGAATTTGACAGAACCTGTTTTTTTATAAACCTCCCTTCGTCTAATTTTGTCCCTGCATCCGGTCCGCGAGGCGCAGGAAAAGAGTATTGGGGGAGCTCAAGCGGAGTGAGAAGACGGACCGGATGCTTTTAAATTTGCCTGTCCGCTCTGTCTTCCCGTAAACGGAACATGATGAACAGACAGATTTTTCCCTTTTTGAGAATATCCGCAATAGCCGTGCTGATATTCATGCATCAGGCGGCCCGTCCGGCCGAAAACAAAATCGCCCTGTCAACGAACCTTCTTGGCTATGCCGCGCTTGCTACGATAAACGCGGATATAGGCATCGCACTCCAAAGGCACTGGAGTCTTCATGCAGGTGGAAGGTACAACCCTTTCTCCTACGGACACGGGGCAGACAGATTCCATATAAAGCAAGGGAGCGGGTACCTTCAGGCCAGATACTGGCCATGGTACTCTTTCAGCGGATGGTATGCGGGAGGCAAACTCCAGTTTTCCAGATTCAATACCGGGGGAATCCTTTCGGGGAAAACCCGCCAGGGAGACGCTGCCGGATTCGGTATAGAAGGCGGATATGCCCTTATGCTCGGAAAAAGCATAAATCTCGAATTCAGTATAGGCATCTGGTCAGGGTGGACCTCGTTTGCCGAATACTCATCCCCGAGATGCGGGCCTATGGAAAGGGAAGTCAGAAAGTTCTTCATTTTCCCGGACGATGTAAAGATCTCGATACAGATATTATTCTAAACACAAGATGAAACACCGGACTCTGACAATATTATTAACGGCCTTTACGGCCTCATCATGCTCCATGCAAGGCAGGATTGACCATATAAGGGAGTGCAGTACAGGCATTGGAGTCTCCGCATCATGTAAAACGGACTTCACGGGTATGGAAAAATACGATTCACGGCATATCCCGGATACTACAGTATTCATCGACGGTGAGAAGTTCTATGCCATGCAGGCCTATATGGACAGTAGTGGAACAGTGGTAAGCACATCCGTTCTTAAACCTGCGGTAGTGGTCGCCGATTTCAGGAATGCGGCCGAAAGGGAAGGAAAGGTAGAACTCCTTTTCGATATAGTCATACCGCCGTCATTGACTGACAGAAAATGGCAGATAAGGCTGCAGCCAGAATTATACATGGGGAAGGATACTGTCTGGATCGACGAGGTGCTGATAACCGGCCATGAATACAGGGAATGGCAGATGAAAGGATACAGGCGCTTCGGGAATTTCATGGACAGAATTATAACAGATACCTCTGCCTTGCGTTACAAGAGGCTGATAGAGATATTTTTATCCCGTATGGCAGAAAGCGGCAGTACGGAAATCGGCTACAGCGATATAACCGGGCACTACAGCAGACATCAACGGATAAGGGCAAACCGGAAACGGATGGCCAGGAAAGAAGAGATGTTCCGCAGATACGTAAAGAGCCCTGTACGCACAGCCGGAATAAAAACCGACAGTGTCGTCGGCTGCAACGGAGAAAGCATCGTATATCCCTACCGGCACACGCTCGAAGCCATGCCGGGAATAAAATCGGTTTCCATCGGGATAAACGGTACAATCTACATGTACGGTAAAGAAGTGTATTCCTTTGCCGGCCCTGAGCCAGTTACTTTTTACATCTCATCGATAACATCACTCGGCGAAGACTGCGAAAAATACATCAAGACAATATTATACCGCAATGTAGTACACAGAAGCAGCGCCTATGCCGAATTTGACGGGGATTCCATAACCGACGGGCAGGAAATAAGGAGCGCCATGAAAAGACTTGTAAAAGGGGCATCGGAGGAAGGCTTGTCAATAGACAGCCTTGTCATATCCGCAGGATTCCCGTCTTCATACGGAGAAATGAAAGCCGGAATACTGTCTGACGTCACCGATTCCCTCTGCAGAAGCATCATGGCAAGTATGGGGGGCGTGATGGACCGGCCTGTAAGGATTTATTGCGAACAGAGCGACACGCTGCCTCCCGCGTCATCAGACTACTCCCTTATAAAAATGAGCCTGTATTCACAGAGAAAGGGAATCGGCAAGGACTCCATACATGTCACTACGAAGGACACAACATATTCCGAAGGCATCAGGGCATTGAAAATGAAAGAATATAAAAAGGCCCTGTCCATACTGAAAAGGTACGGCGACATCAATACCGCCGTTGCTTACCTGTCCCTGGACTACAATGCTTCGGCCATAGCCGTACTTGAAAAACTTCCGGCAAGCGCTAAACGGGAATATATGCTCGCACTGGCCCATGCAAGGGAGGGGCGGAATAATACGGCTGCCGGATATCTGAGAAAAAGCATAGAAATGGACCCGAGAATGCTCTTCCGCTGTAATCTGGACCCTGAAATGTCCTGGCTTCAACAGAAATACAATATCAACAACCAATAAAACACTATTATGAAACAAGAATTTATCTCAGCAGTTCTAAGAGTTTCCGTCCCCGTTATTGCCATGGGGATATTCACAGTAGCTTCCTGCACTCCGGAAGACTGTCCGTGTACGGACGGGAATCGGACGGCGGAAGTAAACCTTACAATAGGAAGCAGCGGGACAAAGGCCACCGGCCCGGAAAACAGCAGAAACGAAGACATGATAGCGTCGCTCGACGTTTTTGTCTTCCGAGACGGGATACTCGACAGTTACGTACGCTTCGACAACCCATCGGGAAACGTAATCAGCATAAACACCACGACAGGAATGAAGACCATCTGCGTCTTGGCCAATACCGGACAAAAGTCCTATGAGGGCATCACAGACATCGCCTCGTTCCGTGCGCAGACCGTCAGCCTGATGGAAGAAACCCCGGGCGGGCTTTCGATGTACGGGGAAAAGGAGGTTATGGTCGAAATGCAGACCGATGTCGATATCGACATATGCAGATATGCGGCCAAAGTAGGGATACTGTCCATAAAAACCGACTTTACGGGAGGACCGTTCGAAGGCATGCCGCTTGAAGAATGCAGGCTTTACCTTACAAATGCTATGGGTGTAAAGACCATAGGCGGGGACGATCCTGCAGACGGGCCTGTAGTATTGAACAAAGGAGGACTCGATGAAAGCATATCACAAAACACCTCATGGCCGGGCATCCTGTCAGATGAAATCAATACAGAAATATATGACACACCATACAATACGGCACATTACTTTTATTGTTACTCCAATATCACCGATAATATTGGAGAATGTACAATGCTCGTACTGGAAGCGAAAATAGGAGGAAACACCTACTACTACCCTGTCCCGTTGAACCAGGAAGGATACGGACATGATGCTTCGTGTGGACATTACGGATTGCAGCGCAATACCATGTATACATACGGTATAACCATCACCCGTCCGGGTTCCGACGACCCTGCCGAACCGTTGGTTCCCGGAAGCATAGAAATGAGTGTCAATATCGAGGATTGGGACTTCGTCCCCTATTTCGAGAAAATATTTTAATGTAAGGGCATGAAGTCACCTGGAAAACTATGCTGCGGACTCCTGCTAAGCATATGCTGCTCATGCATAATGGAAGACAGGAGCGGTTGTCCTGCGCTCCTCAGACTTGACCTGGCCGACATTCCGGACAGCATCGGGCAAGTAATCGTGGCAATAGCGGACCGCAACGGGAATGTCCGGAAAGATACCGTGGACAAAAGCGCATACATGCAGATATACGAGACAGGCATCCCGCGCGGGAATACTTCCGTTGCGGTATTGGGGAATACCGGGGAAATGTACTTCGACAATTCCGGCATCATGATACCGACGGGAAGCGATGCGGAAGACATACATACATGGTTTGTCTCGGAGAACATTGCAGGTGAATCGTATAGCGGAAGGGTTTCCATATGCAGGGACAATACGGTCCTGCACATACGGATTGCCCATGCAGGATACAACCTGGAAGGAACCCCTGTGGTAAGCCTCAGCTCGTCTTCCCGTGGATACCGTTTTAACGGAATTCCTGCATCAGGCGTATTCCTGTATGTGGCGGAAACAGTACCGGCACATTTCCAAGGAAGCCCATTCTATTGCCTGTCAGTACGCCTGTTAAGGCTGAAAGAGAATGATCTGACGATGAAAATATCCTGCGGGGGAGACGATACGGAGATAGACTTGTCCGGGCTGCTTTTAAAGGCCGGTATCGATCTGCGGCTGACACAGAAAGAAGATATATATGTAACAATAGATACGGCCAGGGCCGTCCTCGGCATATCTGTCGGAGAGTGGACAGACAACGGCCATGTCGAAATCGAACTATGATATGAAAACGGAAATTTTACAGAGAAAGAAAGTCATTCTGCGCCTTATGATATATGCCGCAGTATTTCTTCCCTCATGCGAGAGGAAAGAGGCGGATACGCCTGTAAGGGAGAAAATCGGCTTGAAAATGGAATATACGGCCGGCAGGCAGATACCGCCCTCCGACGGCGGGAAAGAAATAGAGAACATAAATGTCTTCTTCTATGACAATAACGGTATTCTGGCCGATGCCGTCTACAGCGACACACCGGAAGAAGTCATGCCGGCCGAAATATTCAACGGCAGGGAATACCGTATCCTGGCAATAGCAAATACCGGAAGGTTGACATCCATGCCCGGAATACACGATATCGATACGCTTAAAGCCGCGTATTGGAATACCGCAGGCGGAACGGGAAGCAACGGGTCCGTTGTCATGTCCGGGGAGACTCCACCCGTTATTCTTGAAAACGGAATGAAAGTAAGGGTCCCTCTGCGCAGGGGATATGCAAAATTCATATTCACGGCGGATACCTCGGGACTTAACGGAAATGTTACTGATTTTGAGATCAAGGAAATAAGGATAAGGCAGGCGAATTCGCGCATAAATTTCTTTGCACCGTCGGCCGCATCAGGCAGTCAGGATGTCACTGAAACGGGAGAATACCGCAAGGGAGCAATGCTCGAGGGCCTGTTCGGTACGGGTGTGGACTTCTATGTTCCCGAAAACATGCAGGGGGACCTGCTTGAGGGGAACACGGACGAATCTGCACACATACCCCCTGCCCCGTACGACAGGCTGTGCACATACGTGGAGTTCATTGTCAATTATAGAAGCAATGAGCATCATGATCCCGACCTCGTTTACAGATACTATCTGCACGACGGGACAAGGCTCGACAACTTTGACATCGAACGCAACAGGATATATACATGCCGCACCGTATTTACGGGGGACGGCCTCAGTGAAACGAGCTGGAGAATAGATACGGCAGGCATGACCAATTTCGTAACTGGAATAAGCGTATATCCGGAGAATGTTTCTGTCTATGAAACCGATACACTGAGGCTCTCAGCCGTAATCCGTCCATCGGACGCTACCGATAAACGGGTCGTATGGATATCGGAAAACGAAAGGATTGCAAAGGTCTCCGAAAACGGGCTTGTCACAGGGGTAAGTCCCGGGGTTTCGACCGTAACAGCCATAAGTCCGGAATCCGGCATCAGTGCCTCATCCAAAATAACGGTCATTGACAGGACTTTCTCGCTGCTGGGCATGCCGTCGGTACTGTACCCGGGGCACAATACGCCTATGTTGTTGCAATATACGGCGGACCCTGACGGCATCCCGGTTTCAAGAGTCATAACGGTCAGCGGCACGGAAGGCGGCCTTTCGGTATCGGGGGATGTCATTTCCGCACATAACCCGGAGAACATACGGAATGGGAAAATAGGCAATTACCTGCTACGGTCCACTTTGAACGGAATAACCCGGAGCAGGACATTCGAAGTAAACACGGGAGAGATTAAAATTGACACCGATCCGTTGAAAATGATGTATATAGGCATGAAATACCCGTTAAGGACAACCGTGCTTGTCCCGTATGATGCCATGGTTTACTGGAGCACGGCACAAAAAGGACAGGCTGAATTCAATATCGCCGACGGTACGGTGCGCCCGCTGACAACAGGCAATATCGGCATAAAGGCATCTTTAGTGTCGGGTGCGTGCGATGAAACGCATGTAAACATTCTCTCTCCCCTGCTTTCCATCGAGTCAAAACTGGAAGTAAAAGTCGGTGAAAGTGTCAGGATAAAAATCAACAGTATCCCTGAGACCGGGGCGGAAATAGGCTGGGTATTGGAGCCTGGCGAAGAAGAATACGGCACAATCAGTCCCGATGGCGTTTTTACGTGCTACAAATACAAGCCTGCTACTGTAAACGTACGGGCATATTTCAAAGAATTCCCTGAAATATACATTATTGCGGAAATCCGTATCCTCCGTAATTAAAATTGTAGCATAATTTTGCAATATTTTTTTGGCAGATATAAAATATGCACTTATATTTGCACCCGCAAAATAAGGGAGCATAGCTCAGTTGGTTCAGAGCGTCTGCCTTACAAGCAGAGGGTCGGGGGTTCGACTCCCTCTGCTCCCACCACCCGAAAGGGCAAATCAAAGCAAAATCCTGAAGTCCAGCGACTTCGGGATTTTTTGTTTATGGCCGCGACTGCAGAATATACGCTAAAGTACTCGTCAGTGTCCGCCTTTATCGCAAAACCTGTCAGATTTCCCCGCACTAATTGTTTACGCGGTATTCCTTGGGCGTACATCCGACTTCTTTCTTGAAGAAGCGCTGGAAATGCTGCGGGTACTGAAACCCGAGCATGTCGGCAATCTGCTTAATGCTTGCATCCGGCTCGAACAGGGCGTTCTTGGCCTTTTCGATGATTTTCAGATGTATATGTTCGCGTGCCGTCTTGCCGGTTTCGGCCTTCACCAAGTCTCCGAAGTAGTTGGGTGACAGGCATATCTTATCCGCAAAATACTTTACGGTAGGCAATCCGTAGCGTTCGGCCATGCCGGAATCCCAATAATCATCCAGCAGCCGTTCGAAACGTACAAGCACATCGTTATTCAGCTCCTCGCGGGTAATGAACTGCCGCTCGTAGAAACGCATGCAGTAATTGAGCAACACCTCGATGTTGGAGACAATCAGAGGCTTGGAGAACTTGTCTATAGGATGTCTAAGTTCGTGGGCGATCTTGTCCATGTAGTCCTGTATGATTACGCGCTCATCCACGGACAGATGCAAAGCCTCATTGGAGGCATACGAAAAGAAGGTATATTGCCTTATCTTCTGTGCCAACGGCGTACGGTGCAGGAAATCCGGATGGAACAGCAGCGCATCGGCTTCCGGCACGGGTCCGTCCTCGATGCGGTGAACGGCTATGGTCTGCCCCGGTGCAAAACAGACTACCGTCTCATCGTCGTAATCGTACTTCGTCTTTCCATAATTGATGGTGCATCCCACGGTCTTTTTCAGGAAGAGGGCGTAAAACCCGAAAGTCATCCTGTGGGCCTCCGGCTGGCTCTCCGAACCGTCGAAATGCACTACGCTGACCAGCGGATGCTGCGTGTGGAATCCGAAAAAACGGTTGTACTGCTCTATCGTGTCTGCCTTTATTATTTCCATATAATATTCCGGTATATATCATTGACCCAGTCACGGATTGCATTACGGCCTGTTCCGTTCAGCAGTCTGCCCTCAGTCCATTCCAGATCGGGATATGTATTCCTCAGCTCTTTCACGCTGCCTGCTATTCCGCTTCCACCTGATGTGGCAAACGGGACAATCGTTTTGCCTTTCAGGTCATGGTTTTCTATGAAGGTATTTATTATTCGCGGAGCCTGATTCCACCAGATGGGATAACCGATAAAGACGACATTGCAGGCCTCCGTATCCGCACATGACCCCTTCATGGCCGGACGCGCTTGAGGATTATTCATTTCAACCGAACTTCTCGACTGTCTGTCATTCCAGTCAAGGTCTCCGGCCGTATAGGCCTGCTGCGGGACAATCCCGTACAATTTACCGCCGGTAACATCCGCAATCATCCGGGCCACACCGGCAGTTGTGCCGGTCGCTGAAAAATACACTACTAATGCTCTGTTTTCTGTTTGCATACCGTTTTCTCCTTCATTTTGGGCGGAAGCGGTAACACACATGGCCATTACCGCCGCCAATATCATAATCCTGTACATAAGTATATCGCCTTGGTGTTTAGGCATACAAAGATAGCTGTCATCATACAAAAAGCCGTAACGGTTTTACGGAATATTGTAACAGTTTTACAGACCGGAAAATTAAAACGGGATGTTCCTTAACACTGGTTCATTGTCAAAAAATATGACACCTAATGTATGAAAATTTTACAGTCCTAAAACGATTCACAATACTAAATATCTATATATTAATAACTTATGTCAAGTGGCATAATTTTGGCTGCTTTTCCAAGGTAAATACCAACATAATAATTATCAGGCATGAAGTCTTTCCTCCGGTTCATATCCCGCAACAGGCTCTATACGGCAATAGAGGTGGCCGGCATGGCCATAGCCTTAGCGTTCATTATCTTCATAGGCACGTACGTGACTCAGGAGCGCAGCTACGACACGTTTGTCGGCAATGATATCTACGTCGGCTCCGACACCAAGTTCTTCGGCCTGAGCGGCACGATAAAAGGTTCTGTGGAAGGCCGGTATCCGTATATTGAGGCCATCAGCAGGCTGATTGCCACCAAGTCTCTCAACGGTCTGAATCTGAGCACATCAGTAAGAGATGAGACTATTGCACAGAATGCCCTCTGCGTAGACTCCAATTTCCTGTCGCTCATCCCGCTTCCTATGGCGGCGGGCAACCGGAAGGGGGCTCTGGAGGCTGTGGGCTCCGTTATTGTCTCGCAGTCGTTTGCGAATACATATTTCCCCGGGGGCGATGTGGTGGGCAACGGCATCGGCATAACTGCAGGCAGCGGAAAGACTATGCTGACCATAACGGGAGTGTTCGAAGATATGGAGAGGACCGTACTGCCAGAGTGCGACATGATCTACCGTCTGGATATGTTGGAAAGATATATTCCCGACCTGACCCGCAACGGCAACGGCACTACGGCTACTCTCTACAAGATACGCGAAGGGGCTGACCTGAATGCCATCAGCAGTGGAATTCTGGGGATTCTGAAAGAGAGCGACGCGCTCTATATATCGGGTATCTGTACCGAATACAACCTCGTACCGTTAAAGAAAATACACTATGGTATCGGAGCCGGCTACCCCTTCCCTTTCGAGAACATAGTCAACGTGGACATGCTGCGGATCTTCGCTGCCGCCGGAGTGCTGTTGCTGATATTCGCCCTGCTCAACTATATCTCGCTGACCACCGCCCAGGTGGGATTCAGAGCCAAGGAAATGGCAACCCGCAGGCTGATAGGCTCTTCCCGCGGAGGCATCATACTCAGATACATCGGAGAGTCCTTATCAGTAACGACCGTGGCCTTCATACTCGGATTTATCCTGGCTGAGGCCACCTCGCCTCTCTTCAACACTCTTATCGGCAAGACATACAGTCCGCTGTCGTCCCTTACCTGGGACACCGCCGCCATGTGGACTGGAATCATCGTGCTGCTGTCAGTGCTTGCCGGCATCATCCCGGCCATGATAGTGTCACGCTACAGGCCGATAGACATAGTCCGCGGCGAGTTCACACGGACCGGCAGGATGGTGCTCGGAAGGATTTTCCTGGTAGTGCAGAATGTAACCGCCATCGGGGCCGTCGCTATAGCCATTGCCATGTTCCTGCAGCTGCGCCACATGGTGGAGAAGCCCATGGGCTATACAAGAGACTCCTTGGTTAATGTGACCGTCTCCAATACCCAGGACCCGGACGATTTTCTCAAGGACCGGCTCAAATCCCTGCCTTGTGTGGCGGATGCCGGATGGGTGCAGGGCTGTCCGGCCGACGGACGCAGAAGTTCGTGGGGCATGGAACTCGACGGCAATCGGTACAGCATAATCATGTTTGATGGTGACACCACGGCCCTGCGCCTTTTAGGAGTAAAGGTTCTCAGCCGGAACTCCGAGCCTCTGCCGAATACATTTTACTTTACCCGAAGGACTGCAGCCGCATTAGGGCTGGACATGAATGCAACCCTGTTTGAATATGACTACGGTGCCGTCCATGTCTGCGGCATCATCGACGACTTGTGGATGGGCAACGCCAACTCTACCGACAACAATCTGCTGGTCTGGGCCATACAGCCATCAGAACCGCAATCGCTCGGCAACATGATTTCCTTGGTAGTAAAAGTCAACGGAGATCCGGATGCTGCTGTCCGCACGATACAGGAATTCTACGCGGATGAAAAGCCGGACCTCAGCGTCACTGTAGATACCTACGAGAATATCTATCGCCGCACTTACACCGCCGAGGACCGCAGCCTCAGGCTCACCGGCCTTTTCGCCCTGCTGACCATCGTCCTGACGGTCATGGCTATGGTCGCCATGAGCACCTACTACGCCCGCCAGAGGGCCAAGAGCACCGCAATCCGCAAGATTATGGGCTGCCCCAGGCTGGAAATCTACACCCATACCCTTGCCAGCTTCCTGTCGGCCTCGCTGATTGCCGCGGTCATTGCCACCCCAGTTATTTACACCTACACCGGACGCTGGCTGCAGACCTACTCCTACCGCATTGACAACCATTGGTGGATATACCTGCTGGCCCTGCTCATCGTGGGGGTGACCGCCGTCCTTTCCATCTCATACCGGGCCGTGCAGCTGATGAACACCAATCCTTCAGTTGCCCTGAAAAAGGAATAGGATTAATCGTTAACTTTGCATAAAAAACTGACACGCAGATGAGCCATATATTTACAGGAGTGATTGTAGGCGGAATTACTGCCATCATCGGCCTGCTCTGCAGAAAATATCCCGACCTGCTTTCCCCGTTCAGCCTCATGTCGGATGAGAAGAAAGAAAACGTAGACTTCAAAGCGGTAGGAAAGGCAGGATGCACCATACTTGTAACGGCAGGTGTCGCCGGCTTTGTTCTGAACTTAATCTTCTGTGCGACCGGACTTGCCGATATCGGAATAACAGCCTCGATCCTGTCAGTCATGCTCGGATGCATCATACTCGTTTCGGTCATACGGAAATATGACCATAATGAGAAGTCAGGCGGAAAATACATGATTACGGCAATCTTTCTGTCAGTCCTGTCCATTACAATCGCGGCCCTGCTGTTCTCATGGTCTATGCCGGACAGCATAGAAGCCGGCAATGAATCCCTCGACATCTCGGGGGAGTATGCAATATCGATAAAATATGACAGCATAAAATCAGTCGAGCTTCTCGACAGGCTTCCCGAAATAAAGGCCAGGACAAACGGAATCGGGATGGCAAATACGTTAAAAGGCCATTTCATCCTTGACGGCATAGGCCGGTGCAGGCTGTATGTAAATTTGAAATACAGGCCTTTGGTGCATATCGAGACCTACAGTTCAGAGCATATCATCTTCAATACCGACAGCCCTCAGGGTACAGGCGGACTGTATGACAGAATCGTCTCCGCAGCAGGCAGCCGTTAAGGCTCAATAATGCAGGTATCGTCGTATAATTCCTGCAGGCGGGCAAGTTCCCGGTGCAGTTTCTTCCTGATGCGGCGGTAGCTCCGGTCTTCATAAAGGTTGTGCATTTCCGAAGGGTCATTCCTGAGGTCGTATAGTTCCCAGGAGTCTATATCGCCGTAAAAATGAATCAGCTTATACCACTCTGTCCTTACTCCGTAATGACGTCTGACCGCATGCTCTCCCGGATATTCGTAGAAATGGTAATACAGGGATTTTCTCCACCGTTCTCCCCTGCCTTCCGAGCCTGTGCGCAGGAATGGAAGATACGACTCTCCCTGTATGTCCTCCGGGACGGAAGCCCCCGCTATTTCAAGGAATGTCGGTGCGTGGTCGATATTCTGCACGAGTGCATCCACTTCACCGCGGAATCCGCCCGGATAATATACCAGCAAAGGGGTACGGAAAGATTCTTCATACATGAATCGCTTGTCGAACCAGCCGTGTTCGCCCATATAGAAACCTTGGTCGGAAGTATATATGACCACGGTATTTTCCCATAATCCAGATTCCTGAAGATAGTCCAGTACGCGGCCGATATTACGGTCCAATGAGCGGATTACGCTCATATAATCCGCCATGTAACGTCTGTATTTCCACTCCGCAAGTTCGTCCCCTTCAAGACTGTCCGCCTTGAAAGCCTTGATTATAGGCCCGTAGTATGCATCCCACGCGGCTTTCTGTTCAGGAGCAAGCCTCGCATACATGGCGCGTCCGTATTCCTCGAGGCCGGTATCCGTATGGATTTCCATTTCCCCATCCGCCATTTTCAGGTCGTATACCACATCCATGTGACGCCCTATCTCCATCTCCTGGGCTGCAGCGGCAGGACGGCCGGAATAGTCGTCATGGAAATTTTCAGGAAGCGGGATATCTTCCCCGTCGAATGCGCCGAGATCCTGCAGGTCGGGCATCCATGTCCGGTGCGGGGCCTTATGGTGGAGCAGAAGGCAGAAAGGCCTGTCAGCATCCTTGCGGCTATCGAGCCACTCCAATGCAAGGTCGGTTGTTATCTCTGTCGCATATCCGGGAATTACCCTGCGCTTACCGTTGTCAATAAAGACCGGATTGTAATATTCCCCTTGGCCGACAAGTATGTTCCAGTAGTCGAAGCCTGTAGGCTCGGAAGTAAGGTGCCACTTCCCTATAAGGGCCGTTTCATAGCCGGCATTACGCAAGAGTTTGGGAAATGTCTGCTGTCCTCCGTCGAAAATACGGGAATTGTCGGTCATTCCGTTCTTGTGGCTGTGTTTGCCCGTAAGGAGACAGGCACGGCTCGGGGCGCTTATGGAATTGGCTACAAAACTGTTCGTAAACACTATACCGGAATCCGCAAGCCTGTCGATATTGGGCGTCTCCATCAGACCGCATCCGTATGCCCCTACAGTCTGAAATGAGTGGTCATCGCTCATTATATATAGTATATTGAGCTGTTTTCCGGCATCTTGAGGCTTGTTTCCGTGCGAACAGGCTGCCGGAAGAATTATAATGCCTGCCGCCAGGGAAAACGCCCCTTTTCGAATGTTTTTATCCATATCTGACAGATTTCAAGCGGCTGCCGGAGCACATACGCCTGCGCATTGCCCACGAGACAGCCCGAATATCCCGCAAGATAGGAAAATTTCCCTTATTCATTGGAAATTGAATCCACCGGATTGGAAGAAGCCGCCCTGTATGAAAGCAGGGATACCGTCAGGAGCGTAAGGGACAGTATTATCAGGAACGCCAGCAGGAATATCCATACCGGCAGGCTTGCCTGATAGGCGAAACCCTTGCGCCAGATATTTATTACGGCCCAGCTTAACGGGACGGATATTATGAAGCTTGCTACCGTAATTATACTGTAATGCCTGTTTATCATCGCCAGAATCGTACCGCTGTCCGCGCCGAATACTTTTCTCACTGCTATCTCCCTGCGGCGGAACTGGGTCTCGAAGTATACCAGGCCGAGAACGCCTATGACAGATATGAACAGAGAAAGGACCGAGGCTACATTGATAAGGAAGTCAAGCCTGCTTTCCTTCCCGTAGAGATTGCCTATGCTTTCATCGAGGAATGTTATCCCGGTTTCTTCCGCATGGCTTTGCGGATCGACATCCTCGATTACTTTTCTGATATATCCGACTGTACCCTGTACATCCTCCGGAAGGACCTTCACATAACACCATGGGAGGGGCCACCAGGGTTCTGAGCCGAAAACGTACAAGGCAACAGGAGTGATTCCATAGTGCATAGGTCTGAAATTGAAGTCTTTTACTTCTCCCACTATATCTGCCGGCCCGGAAGCGTGCCCGGGATATTTGGAGCCGATATGCAAGGACGGATACGCTGCAAGCGCAGAGGAATTCATGATAACCGTACCGTTCGGCTTCATATTGTCCGATTCCTGGAAATTCCTTCCGGCCTCGATTTCCATGTTGAAGAAATCCAGAAAATTGATTGAAACGGGTATACAGTCAATATACGTTACGGTCCCGTCATCAAGGGAACGGCCCCATCCCATATGCGTATTGCCGACAAGGGCGTTGCCTGCAAAAGTGACATCCATGATACGGGGATTCTTTTTAAGTTCATCCTCGAAAAGATCAGCCTTAGAACCTATGCGATAGCCGCAGTAAAATGCAAGTATATTACTGCGGTTGAAACCCATATCGTAGTTTTTCATGTACTCAGTCTGTCTGTGGATGAAAAAGTTGGCGGTTATCAATACGAGACTGATGACAAACTGGAATCCTACAAGCACCGAACGCAGGCGGCGCCCGCTTACCGACATGGAAAACGACCCTTTGAGTACCATTGCAGGCGGGAATGAAGTACTGTACATGGCAGGGAAAAATCCTGCGGTTACGGCCGTCAGCATTATCAAGAGGAAACTGACTGCCAATACCGGTATATTATCCTGAAATTTCAGAGAACCAGATATATAGGATGACAATGAAGTCCCTGAAAACACGTAGAACAGAAGAAGGCTGAGAAGATATGCTATAAAGGCAAGGAAGACGGTCTCCGCAATCTGCGACATTATCAGCGGGGCCCTGCCGCGGCCAAGTACTTTTCTTGTATTTATCGACTTTATCCTGAAGGGTACTGTAGCCATGGAAAAATTTATGAAATTTACAATGGCTATGATTACTATCAGTACCGATACCGTAAAAAGAATGGCTGTGGTGGAACGCTTTCCTTTTTCCATACCGTCACCCTCTATGTCGAGGGCATAGTACGAATCGTGCAGGTGGCTTATCCTGACAAGCGGGCGTACCGTGGCTTCAAACTCTTCCCTCTGCTGTCCGCTGTCATTTAAATCGACTATATGGTCTACTATTGAATTTCTGACAGCCTCTGCGGATTCCGGAGTCCGCAGCTTCATGTAGAACTGTGTGCTCCATTCGGAAGTATCATACAGCGACTTGTCCCCCATATTGGCTATAATTCCATTATTGACGCTACTGTTCTCCGGAAAATCCTTATATACAGCAACTATTCTTACCTCTCCGGAAGTGCTGCCCCTGAACTGCAGAATCTCCCCGATTGCAGACCTGTCAGGGAAAATCCTTTTTGCCGCACTCTCCGATATCATGGCGGACCACGGCTGGACAAACCCCGAAATATCGCCCTGCATGAATTCAAAGGGAAATACCTTTACAATGCCCGTATCGGCATAGCTCACGGAAATGCTGTATGACATATCCCCGTTATCGGGCCTCACGACATTTGAATAGTTGGATTTGGAATACTGATAATGCGCTGCGGCCTCTATCTCGGGAGATACGTTTTTAAGTTCCTCGATCATGGGCCTGGAGATATTGACGGTAAACCGTCCCTGCTCCATGGACATTAGCCCGTGCTCCAAACGGCATATCCTGTCGCTGTCCGGATAATTCCTGTCATATCCCCAGTCATACGTTACCTGTATGGAAAGGATTATAAATGTGGCGACAGCAACTGAAAGTCCTAATATATTGAGGATTGTGGAAAAAAGGTGCTTTTTCCTGAAAATGGTCATACGGTTCATATGCGCAAATATTTTATGCGCTTAAGCATAAAAATCATGCCATAGCACCATATAGCTAATAATCAATATATTGAGCCACGCATCAAAAGGAGTGCATGTCAAGAAATCATACAGTGGCGTAAATTATTTAGACACCTCTCTGACGTACCGACTCGAAAAGTACGATGGCAGCTGCAACGGATACATTGAGGGACGCTGTCTCTCCGCGCATCGGGATGCGGGCCTTTATGTCGCACAGCTTCAGTACCGAGTCGGATATGCCCTTCCCTTCTGACCCCATCACGATGACTGTCGGGCCGGTAAGATCCGCTTCGTATATCGGGACATCTCCCTTTTCCGTTGCTGCTACTATTGTAAACCCTTGTTCTTTAAGATAATACAACGGAATCCTCAGATTCTGGGTCTTGCACGTGTCTATCCTCAAGAGCGCACCGGCAGAAGCCTTTACGGCACCGGCATTGATTGCGGCGCCTCCTTTTGCCGGAAGTATAATGGCATCGGCACCGGCGCACTCGGCACTCCGGGCAATTGCGCCGAGATTCCTGACATCGCTTACCCCGTCAAGCATAATGAATACTGGGGCATTGCCCCTTTCCATCGCTCTGGCGACAGCATCTTCGAAGGGCACATAATCGATAACCGGCAGATAGGCTGCCACCCCCTGTATGCTGCGCCCTTTGGCTATGCGGGCGATTTTCTCAGCCGGGACAAACTGTACCGGTATTTTCCTTTTCTGGAGTTCAGAAAGCAACGTTCTGAACTGCGGGCCTTCAAGTCCCTGTTTAAAGACAACCTTCTCGATCTGCCTGCCCGAAAGCACCGCTTCGGTCACCGGATGTATTCCGTACAGGACGTAACCTTTATCATTTTCCATGGCATATCAGTTTTCAGACAATTTTATCCATTCATCCATTTTCATGTCCAGTTCCCTCTTGCATTCCAGATATTCCCGCGTCAGAGCGTCGATATCGGTATCCCCCGACGGAGAGGACATAATGCCCTCGATCTGTTTCATCCGTTCCTCCAGAAAGGCTATCCTGCTTTCACAGGATGCTACCTGCTTCTGCCTGCGCCTTGCCTCTTTCTGCTGTTCATACGACATTACGCTTTTCCTGTCCCCGGACTTGCCGGGACAGGGACTCCCGGGACCGTCCGTACGGACGGTATCACGGGCCTCTATCTCCGCAAATGAAGATATCCTGCGTGCGGATATGAAACCGTCTATTCCCCCGAGATATTCCCTTACCCGGCCGTCACGGAACTCATACACCTTATCTACAAGGCCGTCAAGAAAATCCCTGTCATGCGAGACAATGACGACAGTACCGTCATATTTCTGAAGGGCCTGTTTAAGCACATCCTTGGAACGGATATCCATGTGGTTTGTAGGTTCGTCAAGGGCCAGCAGATTATACGGGTGCAATATCAGTTTTGCCATGGCCAGCCTTGAACGCTCTCCCCCGCTCAATACCGCGACTTTCTTGTCTATATCCTCTCCCCGGAAAAGAAACGCGCCCAATATATCCCTCAGCCTCGTACGCACGTCTCCGACGGCAACCTTGTCCAAAGTATCATACACGGTATCGTCCTTGTCAAGGATATCTTCCTGGTTCTGTGCATAATAACCTATAGATACATTATATCCCACAGTTGCATTTCCCTTAATCGGGGGCAAACTTCCTGTGATTATCTTCATCATGGTACTCTTGCCCTCTCCGTTACGTCCTACAAAGGCAACCTTTTCCCCGCGCTGTACAACCATATCGACACCGCTGAATACAAGCTTCTCCCCGCTCTCACGGGAAGTGTATCCGCCGGTCAGGCCATCCGCCTCAAAAACCACCCTCCCTGAACGGGGGGCCGGGGGAAAACGGAGGGAAAGTTCGGAGCGGTCCTCCTCATCGACTTCTATCCGCTCAATCCTGTCAAGCTGTTTTATTCTCGACTGCACCTGGTTGGATTTGGTCGGCTTGTACCTGAACCGTTCTATGAACTCTTCCGTCTTCTCTATCATTCTCTGCTGGTTCTGGTAGGCGGCCTTCTGCTGTTCCATGCGCTCTTTCCGCAACTGGAGGTATTTGCTGTATGGGACCTTATAATCGTATATCCTGCCAAGCACGATTTCCACGGTACGCGACGTTACCCTGTCGAGAAACCTTCTGTCATGGGAGATGAGCACAAGTGTTCCCTTGAATGACACAAGGTAATCTTCAAGCCATTGTATGGATTCTATATCAAGATGGTTTGTCGGTTCGTCAAGCAAAAGTACATCGGGCCGGCTCAGAAGTATCCTTGCAAGTTCAACCCTCATGTTCCATCCCTGTGAAAACACCCTTCTGGACTTGCCGAGGTCCTCACGTCTGAATCCGAGTCCTGTCAGAGTCCTTTCCGCCATCATCTCGGGATTCTCCGACCTGTATATCGCAAGCCTGTCGTTAAGGTCATTCACTTCTATCAGCAGTTTCCTGTACCCGTCCGATTCATAATCGGTCCTGCATTCCATTTCTTTCTCGGCCATGGCGAGCCTTTCCGTAAGGGAATCCATCTCGGCAAATGCTGACATTGCCTCTTCAAGCACTGTCCTTTCCTTGGAATACTGCATTATCTGAGGCAGATACCCCACGGACAGGGATGAAGGGCGGGCAATGCTCCCGGAAGAAGGCATCTCCACTCCGGCTATAAGTTTCAATATCGTAGACTTACCAGCCCCGTTTTTGCCCACAAGCGCGAGATGTTCATTCTCGCTTATATGGAAATTTATATTGTTCAACAGCGTAAATCCGCCGAACGATACTGTCAGATCATTTATTGATATCATTATTTTTTACATAAGAGTATTGACAATTCGTATAGCAGGTACAGCGGCAGGGCCACGACCACCATTGTAAAGGCATCTCCGGATGGGGTTATCACAGCTGACAGGAAAAGAAGCCCTACGGCTGCATGCTTCCTGTACTTTTTCATCATTTTCCTGTCCACAAGCCCTATCCTGGAAAGCACGGTGACAAGGGCGGGCATTTCAAAGACCACACCCATTACCAATACAAGGCGTATGAACATCCCTATATAGGAAGTGAGGCTTATCATGTTGGGGATATCAGGGCTCACATGGTATGTACCAAGGAACATCAGGGTAAGGGGAAATACCAGCGCATATCCAGTAAAGGCCCCTGCATAGAATAAAAGGGAGGCTGTGGCAAAAGCTCCCCTGACAGCCTTTCTCTCTTCCGTGTAAAGGGCCGGACGTACAAATCCCCACAACTGATACAATATATACGGCGTACAGAATACTGCAGACATGTAAAACGAGATTTTCACATGGACAAGGAACTGTGCCGCCAGTTCGGTATTGATCAAGGATATTTCCCTTACCTCAATATGTGCCGCCCTGTAAAGGAAAAAGTCTTCCGAAAGCGGTGCCAGAATAATCCTGCCGAAGACAAAATCCTTGAAACAGAAAAAAAATGCCATGGCAAGCGTAATGGCGGCAAGTATGCGTAAAATAACTTTACGCAACTCTTCGAGATGCCCCCAGAATGTCATCTGCCCAGCCACGACAAGGCCGTTTTACTCTTCCTTGCCGGAAGGCTGCCCGTTCTTTCCCCCGGTATCCACATCCTTGTCGTCGTCATCCGTGCCTTTGACACCTTCCCTGAAGCTCCGTACCCCTTTTCCCATATCCTTCATCAGCTTAGGAAGCTTCCCGGCCCCGAAGAGCAGAAGTACGATAAGGACAAGCACCAGAATCTCAGTTATCCCGATTGATCCTAAAAACAATAAACGTCCCATAATCCAAACAATTTATTCGCCTTGTTTATCTTTATCAGCTTTTCTGAATGCATCGACAAAAGCCTTGGGCGCCCTTGTCGGCCTGCGCGTGTCGCTGCGGATAAAACCGAGGACCACCCTGCCGTCACATATGAGCGTACCGTCCTGGGCATATATGTCCGTAAGCACTTCCACCTTAGCCATCGGTTCCTTGAGAACCCTGGTCACAACCCTCAGTATGTCCCCCATCCTGGCAGGACTGTGATATGAGGCTTCTACGGAAATCACAGGCATCATGATTCCGGATTTTTCTATCTCCATAATGGGAAGCCCGGCATCTATCAGGAACTGGTGGCGGCCGCACTCGAAATACCGGATATAATTGGAATGGTGCACTATGCCCATCTGGTCAGTCTCATAATAACGGACTTCAATATTTATTTCCGATTCTATATACATTGCTGCTACTGTTTCTCCAATGCGGCGATACTCCTGCGCAACGCCTCAATCTTCTGTATGGTATCGCTTCTCTTTTTCTTTTCCATCCCGACCACCGCTGCCGGCGCATTATCCACGAACCTGCTGTTGGACAACTTGGACTCGACTCCTTTCAGGAAACCTTCAAGACGCGCTATTTCACCGCGCATCCTGGCGATTTCGCCGGCAGTATCCGTCTTTCCTGCAAGCGGCACGGTCATTTCCACCGTCCCTATCATGAAGGATACGCCTGCGGCATCTGAAGAGGGGCCATCAATCCTGAGCACTTCAGACAGATTTGCCGAATGCCTGAGAATACCGGCCATCCTTTCCGGAAAGTCTCCCTTTACCTGAAGGGTGAGCGCCTCCTTGGGCGATATGCCTTTAGACTGCCTTATCCCCCTTATGGCCGTAACCGCCTGCATCGCAAAACCGAAATCGGAGAGCAGGGCCGAATCGTAGGCCTCAGCCTTGGGCAGAGGCTGGAACATAATGCTTTCCTTTTCCTGTCTGTCCGCTATGTTATGCCACAGCTCTTCGGTAATGAATGGCATTATGGGATGAAGCAGGCGCAGCAGCGAGTCGAAAAAGCCCATTGTAGCATCGTATGTTTCCTTGTCTACAGGCTTTCCGTATTCCGGTTTGACCAACTCCAGATACCATGAGCAGAAATCGTCCCAGAAGAATTTATATAAAGCCATCAGTGCATCCGATATTCTGAATTTGGCGAAATGGTCATCGACAGTCTCGACTACCTGAGAGAGCCTGTTCCGCATCCACTTAACGGTTAAGGCAAGATCTCCGGCCTGATGCAGTGACGCATCGCAGGTCCACCCTTTTACAAGCCGGTACGCATTCCATACCTTGTTACAGAAGTTGCGTCCCTGCTCCACCTGCGATTCATCAAAAAGGATATCATTTCCGGCAGGACTGCACAGCAACATGCCGAGACGCACCCCGTCGGCCCCGTACTGTTCCATCAGCTTTATAGGGTCGGGCGAGTTGCCGAGGGACTTGGACATCTTCCGGCCTTTCTTGTCCCTGACAATCCCGGTAAAATAGACGTTTCTGAAAGGCACTTCCTCCATGAACTCGTTTCCGGCCATCACCATCCTCGCCACCCAGAAGAATATGATTTCAGGAGCCGTCACAAGGTCATTGGTCGGATAATAATATTTAAGGTCGGCATTAGGTTCCCTGTCGGGGAATCCGGGCTTGGAGGGATCGAATACCGATATCGGCCATAGCCATGAAGAGAACCATGTATCGAGCACATCCTCGTCCTGGCGCAGGTCCTCCCTGCGTATATCCGGCTGAAGTTGCCTTGCCGCCTCGAAAGCCTCCTCTTCAGTAGCTTCCACTACGTATCTGCCGTCAGGGAGATAGTAGGCAGGTATCCTCTGTCCCCACCACAACTGCCTGGAGATGCACCAGTCCCTGGCGTTTTCCATCCAGTGGCGGTAAGTGTTCCTGAATTTCTCCGGAATCAGCCTGATTTCCCCGTTTTCCACTCTGGCAAGGGCTTTTTTTGCCAGTTCGTCCATTTTAAGGAACCATTGCAGGGAAAGGCGCGGCTCGATTACCGCATTGGTCCTTTCCGAATGCCCTACCGGGGATATATAGTCTTCCTCCTTCTCGAGAAGCCCGGCTTCTGAAAGCATCGCCACTATTTTCTTTCTCGCGGCAAAACGGTCCTCACCGACAAGTATAACGGCCTTTTCATTCAGACGGCCATGCTCGTCAATGATGTCAGTTACGGGAAGGTTGTGTCTCAGTCCTATTTCATAGTCATTCACGTCATGTGCGGGAGTCACCTTCAGACAGCCTGTACCGAAATCCATGGTCACATAGGAATCTTCGATAATAGGTATCTCCTTATTTATAAGGGGAATCAGTACCTTTTTCCCTTTAAGGCAGGTATAGCGTGTATCCTTGGGATTGATACATACGGCCGCATCCGCCATTATAGTCTCCGGACGCGTCGTTGCCACAAGTACATAATCCTTGCCGGAAGGCCTGCCGTTTTCCGAAACGGGATAACGCAGATAATACAGCTTGGATTTAGTTTCTACGTGGATGACCTCCTCGTCGCTCACCGCCGTAAGAGACTGCGGGTCCCAGTTCACCATCCTTATTCCGCGGTGGATATAGCCCTTTTTATAAAAGTATACAAACGTATTTATCACGGCCCTGCTAAGGTCGGGGTCCATAGTGAAACGTGTCCTGTCCCAATCGCATGAAGCCCCGAGCTTCTTGAGCTGCTCGAGGATTATCCCGCCGTGCTTTCTCCGCCATTCCCAGGCATGCTCCATGAATTCATCCCTGGTAAGCGAGGATTTGTCTATGCCTTCATCTTTCAGCTTGGCAACCACCTTGGCCTCGGTCGCAATGGAGGCATGGTCCGTCCCCGGTACCCAGCACGCGTTCTTGCCCTGCATTCGCGCCCTCCTGACCAGCACATCCTGTATCGTATTGTTCAGCATGTGCCCCATATGCAGCACTCCGGTCACATTCGGAGGGGGAATCACTACCGTATAAGGCTCGCGGCCGTCCGGCTCCGAATGAAAGAATTTGTTTTTCAACCAATAGTCATACCATTTGCCCTCGACTTCAGCCGGGTTGTATTTTGCCGACAATTCCATAAATTCCCTAAAATTAACTTGCAAATATACGTATTTATTTGTTTATGCCGCAGGATAGCCGTACGTACGGCAAAGCTTCGCCGCGCAAAATTGAAATTTAATGAAGATATTCTTATTTTTGCAGAAAAGAAAAAAACATGGACAACCAGAACAGAAAGGAAATCGGATTCGAGATATCGAAGGAAACGGCGGCCGGACACTATTCAAATCTGGCAATAATAACCCACTCGGGCAGCGAGTTTGTCCTGGACTTCGCCAGGATGCTTCCAGGCACTCCGAAGGCAGAGATATGCAGCCGCATCATAATGACTCCGGAACATGCAAAAAGGCTGTACCTGGCATTAAAGGACAATATTGCCAAATTCGAGAACCAGAACGGGGAAATCAAGATAAAGACATCTCCAAAAGGTACAATCCCGATGAGCTTCGGGCCAGGTTCTGCCGAGGCATAAACATGGCGGGATGTACAGGATTTCCATCGTAGGCGCAGGAAATGTCGCTTTCAGACTGTCGCTTGCCCTTGTCGACAAGGGATTCGGAATTGAATACGTATGCAACCGTTCGGAAAAGAACCTTGAAAGGCTTCTGAAAGCCCTCAGGTCCAACGGATCGTCTGCCGCAGGCGCGACAGACCTTTCCTGCACTCTCGGTTCCGATATAGTGATAATAGCGGTATCTGACGGCGCCATAGGATCTGTAATCGAAGAACTTGCCGGGATATCGGACAAATGCGGCACAGCTTCCCTGCCGGTATTCCTGCACACTTCCGGAGCTACCCCGATAGATGTCTTCGCCCCTCTCGCCCGCCTCGGTGCGGAATACGGGGTGCTCTATCCGCTGATGACCCTCAGCCGGAACAAAAACATTGATTTCAAACATGTGCCGATGCTTCTGGAGGCATCGTCCGATAATGTGCGGTCCAGACTGGACGCAATCGCCACAGCCCTCGGATCGGAGCATTATTTCTACGATTCGGAATACAGGCTTAAAATGCATGTCGCCGCCGTGTTTGCAAGCAATTTCGTCAATTACCTTTTAGGGCTTGCTTTCCCCATTGTGCAGAGGGATCATCCTCTGCTGCTGCCTTTGACTCTTGAGACCGTAAGGAACTGCTATCTCCATACCCCGGCCTCCACCCTTACGGGACCTGCCAGAAGAGGGGACATGGAAACGATAGGCAAACATCTCGAATTGCTCGGGAAGTGCGGCCTTACGGAACAGGAGGAGATATACAGGCTCATAACCGGAAAAATATTAGAAAAGATCAGAAAATAACCGCCATGCCGAATTACAACTATAAAACCGGGCTTGCCGGAATCAGGGCATTCGCCTTCGATGTGGACGGAGTGCTTACCGACGGCAGCCTGCTCTCCACCCCTGACGGTGAACTCCTGCGCGTTTTCAACTCCAAGGACGGGCTCGCAATAAGGATGTGCCGGATGCACGGATACCCGGTAGCAATTATTACGGGCGGGGCATCGGACAGCATATTGCAACGGTGTGCCGGGATGGGGATTCCCGATGAAGACATATATATGGCTTCAAGAGACAAACTTCCGGTATTCGACAGTTTCTGCAGGAAGTACGGGTTGGACCGCAAGGAAGTGGCATACTGCGGGGACGACATCCCCGACATCCCTGTACTGCGTTCCTGCGGAATAGCAGCAGTTCCGGCAGACGCCGCACAGGAAGCCAAAGAGGCAAGCGACTACATATCCTCATATCCAGGGGGAAAAGGATGCGTAAGGGATCTTGTGGAGCAGGTCCTTAAAATTCAGGGCAAATGGTATATCGATTATGAAAAATATCGGAAACTATAGAATAACCCTCGCCTCCGCTTCCCCAAGGCGCAGGAAACTGCTCGAAGGGCTTGACCTTGACTTCACTGTCGAGATTTCCCCGGGAGATGAAAAGACTTATGGGAAAGGCCTTCCTCCGGAGGAGATGCCAGCTGCGATTGCCTCCGGCAAGTCAATGAATTTCCACAGGGCCCTGTCTGCGAATGAAATTCTCATAACGGCCGACACAATGGTGATAGTTGACGGCATCCCCCTGGGCAAGCCGGAAGGGAGACAGGAGGCGGTAAACATGCTCAGGATGCTGTCTGGCAGGAGTCACAAGGTGGTAACGGGGGTATGCCTCCGTTCCCTTCGCGGGTCAAGGACATTCTCCTGTACTACCGAAGTCACGTTCAGAGACCTTGAAGAAGACGAGATAGCCTATTATGTAGACAATTACAAGCCATATGACAAGGCAGGGGCATACGGTATACAGGAGTGGATAGGATATATAGGCATTACCGGAATCTCCGGTTCGTACTTCAACATAGTAGGGCTGCCGGTCCAAAGGCTTTATAAGGAACTGTCCGACTTTACGTGCATATAGACGCATCAGACCGGCACAGGTCGCATATCCCGCAGGGGCGGACACCGTCCTGCCCGAAATATTCGGAAAGCATAATGCTCCTGCACCCGCATGCGCCGTTTTCCCCGGCCCTCACATACTCCAGTACGGCATCCATGCGTTCCCTGTACGCCAGTTTTCGTTTCTGATAATCCGCCTCAGACAGACAAAGATTCCCGGGGGTGAGCCTTTCATTGGAAAAATGGATGAGAGGCGATCTTTTCCGGGGTACGTATACCAGTATCCTGTTCCTGGACAGATACAGCAGTTTGGACTTGACTCCGTGTACGCTGTCAAGGGTCAGACGCGCAAGGTATTCTTCGTCAATGGAGACAAGATGGGAAAAAAGCCCCGGCCATGTCCTCATCAATGCCTTGAGGAAAGTATCCATCCTCTTGTCGGAAAGCTGTATGTTATACAGGGCATCCCTGTCCACACTGAACATTATGCGCGTAGGATTGTCTATCTCGTCCGTAACGCTCCAGTATCCGGCCGTACCGATATACTTTACAGCGCTGTAGGCCATTGCCGCATTCAGTCTGAAATGCCTGGAGAAATCGACAATATCGAAGCACCTTGTCTGCCCCATGCCTTCCTCATAGGCCAGCCCGAGATATATGAAGACTTTCTGATATATGTCCCGTACATAATCTAACGGGGGAAAAGATGTCCTGTATACTGCCTCCAGCCTCTTGACGTCGCTGTCGTTCCATAGCATCACCGCTGCAGCAGGCAGGCCGTCCCTGCCTGCCCTGCCTGCTTCCTGATAATACGACTCTATGGATTCGGGCACATCGAGATGGCAGACAAAACGCACATCCGGCTTGTCTATTCCCATTCCGAATGCATTTGTGGCAACCATAATCCTGACGTCTCCTCTCTTCCAGGCATCCTGCCTGGCATCCCTTTCCTGTTTTGAAATACCGGCATGATAAAAATCCGCCGACACCCCCTGCGAGACGAGGAATGAAGCCGTCTCGCGCGCCGCTTTCCTTTCCCTTACATACACTATACCGCTGCCTTCATCCATTGTGCAGAGAGAAAGCAGCGCACCGGCCTTGTTTTCCTTCCTGACTACACTGTAGGACAGATTGGGTCTTTCGAAACCCGAGGAATACACGAGCGGCTCCCTGAAGGCAAGCTTCTCCATAATGTCGTCTGCCACCTTCCTTGTAGCCGTAGCCGTAAGCGCTATGACGGAAGCGGACGGGACGTATTCCCTTACAGAGGCGATAGACAGGTAGTCAGGACGGAAATCATATCCCCACTGCGATATGCAGTGAGCCTCATCCACCACTATGTATGTAACCTCCATATTTTTAAGCCTGGAAACAAATATCTCCGTACCAAGCCTTTCGGGTGAAAGATAGAGGAACCTGTAGCCTCCGAAACGTGCGTTGTCCAAGGCCGCGTCGATTTCATGGAAGGTCATTCCCGAATGCACCGCCAAAGCCCTGATGCCTTTGGATGCAAGGTTCTGTACCTGGTCTTTCATCAGAGAAATCAGGGGTGTGACGACTATGGCTATCCCGTCCTTCATAAGTGCCGGTATCTGAAAGCACAGGGACTTCCCTCCGCCGGTAGGCAGAATGCCCAGGACATCTTTTCCCGCAAGGGCAGCTTCAATAATTTCCTGCTGTTTCGGCCGGAATGATTCATAGCCCCAATATTTCTTCAAGATTTCTTTCACAGTCACAAATATATGTATATTTTTGGCAAAAAATTTGCAGGCCAGCGACAAGACAGCAAAATTTATAAAACAGTTATACATAATGAACAAGATTGATTTGACCAAGTACGGAATTACCGGAACCGAGAAGATTATTTACAATCCTTCATACGAAGATCTCTTCAAGGCCGAGACCGACCCTTCCCTGACGGGATATGAAAAAGGGCAACTCACCGAGCTGGGAGCCGTAAACGTAATGACAGGAATATATACGGGACGTTCGCCCAAGGACAAGTTTTTCGTTATGGATGATACATCCAGGGATACCGTATGGTGGACATCCGACGAATACAAGAACGACAACAAGCCGGTTTCCCCGGAAACATGGAAGACACTCAAGGACCTGGCCGTAAAGGAACTCTCCAACAAGACCCTTTACGTTATGGATACTTTCTGCGGTGCAAACAAGAATACCAGGCAGAAAATACGTTTCATAATGGAAGTGGCATGGCAGGCCCACTTTGTCAAGAACATGTTCATACGTCCTACGGAAGAGGAGCTTGCGAATTACGGCGAACCGGATTTCGTTGTCCTTACCGCATCGAAAGCCAAGGTGGACAACTTCAAGGAACTCGGGCTGAATTCAGAAACGGCTGTAGTCTTCAATCTTACCGAGAAAATGCAGGTCATCCTCAATACCTGGTACGGAGGTGAAATGAAAAAGGGCATGTTCTCCTACATGAACTATCTTCTCCCCCTGCGCGGGATAGCCTCCATGCACTGTTCGGCGAACTGCGGTGAAAATGGGGACGTGGCCATATTCTTCGGACTTTCCGGCACAGGGAAGACGACTCTTTCAACTGACCCCAAGCGCCGGCTTATAGGAGATGACGAGCACGGTTGGGACGATGACGGAATATTCAATTTCGAAGGCGGCTGCTACGCCAAGGTCATAAACCTCTCGAAAGAGAATGAGCCCGATATCTATAACGCAATACGCAGGGATGCATTGCTGGAGAATGTCACTGTTGACAAGGACGGCAAAATCGACTTCAACGACAAGAGCGTAACGGAAAACACCAGGGTTTCCTATCCTATTTACCATATTAACAACATTGTTAAGCCGATATCGAAAGCCGGACACGCCACAAAGGTAATATTCCTCACGGCCGATGCTTTCGGGGTTCTGCCCCCGGTATCGAAGCTTACGCCCGAACAGACAAAGTACTACTTCCTCAGCGGATTTACCGCAAAACTCGCTGGTACGGAGCGGGGCATCACCGAGCCTACCCCCACATTCTCGGCCTGCTTCGGTGCGGCATTCCTTTCGCTTCACCCTACAAAATACGGGGAGGAGCTTGTAAAGAGGATGGAGAAGTCGGGAGCGACTGCGTATCTGGTGAACACCGGATGGAACGGCACCGGAAAACGTATCTCAATAAAGGATACAAGGGCAATAATCGACAGGATTCTCGACGGCAGCATGGACAGGGCCGAGACAGTATGCATACCCTATTTCAATCTGGCGATACCCAAGAGCCTGGATCAGGTAGACACCCGCATACTCGATCCCCGCAATACCTACGCATCTCCGGCCGAATGGGAAGAGAAAGCGAAGGATCTTGCCGGACGCTTTATAAAGAACTTCGAGAAATTCACATATAACGAGGCCGGAAAGGCACTCGTCTCGGCCGGGCCCAAGCTTTAACCGCAAAGGCACGGGACATCAGACTTCAGGGGGATGATCCGGATTCATCCCCCTTTGTTTTTTATGAAGAATACAATACTCATACCTGTCTGCATTATGGCAGCGCTCGTAATTATTCCGGCAGTTTTCCTGCTTGTCGGGGCAATTACCGATTACAGGCCGGAGAAAAGGGAGATACTGTCCGTTGCACATGGAGACAGGCTGCCGGACACCGTAAGGATTATGACATGGAACATCGGATACGGAGGACTGGGAGACAATATGGACTTCTTCTATGACGGCGGCAGGAAAGTCAGGGACAGCCGGGAAAGGACCATCGAAAACCTCAGGGCCATAGTCGGGGAAATAAGGCGCAGCGGATGCGACATAATACTGCTGCAGGAAGCGGACGAAGACTCAAAACGCACTTACCGCATAAACGAAGTCGCGCTGCTGAAAAGGGAATTTCCCGAATACCACGTATTCATGGCCTACAACTATAAATCTTTTTTCGTTCCGGTACCTTTGCGTTCTCCTATAGGAAAAGTGGCGGGCGGACAAATAATCATGAGCAGGTACATGCCTGAAGAAGTCGCAAGATGGCAGTATCCGTCCCGATTCCCGTGGCCGGTCAGCATGTTCAACCTGAAACGCTGCCTGATGACGGCCTCTTTCGATTGCGGGAGCGGGAAGGCGGTTGTTATCGGCAATACGCACAATACCGCATACGATACGGGAAATATGAGAAAGGAGGAAATGGAATTCCTCGCCGGCACAGTAGAAGACATGCGCCTGTCCGGGAAAAGCGTGATAATCGGCGGGGACTGGAACCAGTATCCGGAAGGGTATATTCCTGACAGGAAAGAAAGTGAGGACCTGGCATTTTCAACCGCAGCAATCGATGATGAAAATATCGGAAAGTACGGTTCGTTTTTCTATGACAATAGGGCCAAGACATTAAGGCATCTGAATATACCTTACGGCCCGCAGTCCGTACTTACCGTAACCGACTATTTCTTCGTATCCGATGACATTGAGGTAATAAATACGGAGACAACCGATCTCGGATTCAGGAACAGCGACCATAATCCTGTCATAATAAGCATAGCCCTGAATAAAAACCGGCCGGTTTCCCGCAAAGGCGAATAGCCCCGGCTACAGCAGGAACAGGTCCGAGGCCTCGGTTCTCGGAAGACACCGGAGGAGGACTCTGTCCCCGAACCCCGGAGACACTTCTTCAAGTTCCCCGGCCACACATCCGTAAGCCGCCTCAGGCGTATTGTTGTGCTGACTCAGGTGGCACAGGAATACGGACTTGAGACCGGGATGCAGCATCCTTCCGAGAGCCAGGGCGCATTTTTCATTGCTCAGATGCCCGTATCCGTTCATTATCCTCTTTTTCAAATCTTCCGGATACGGTCCTCCCAACAGCATGGAAGTATCGTAATTGGATTCTATTATTATATGGGAGGCCTGTCTGCAATATACGAATGCCTCTTCGGGCACTACACCAAGGTCTGTCATGAAAACAAAGGTCTCCCCGAAAAAATCGATATAATATCCGAGAGTCTGCGTAGCATCGTGGGGTACCTCAAAAGCAAGGAAGCCCACCCCTTTGTGTTCATAAAGGAAACCGCTGCGTATAACCCTCCTGCACCCTCCTATACTGTCCCGCGTACAGTGATGCCTGCCCAGGGCGTCATGCAGCCTTGCGGTAGCGAAGACCGGCACACACAGTTTCCTGCATGCCGCCCCCAAGTCCTTTATATGGTCAATATGGTCATGCGTTACCAGTATGCAGGAAATCGAAGAAGGATCGAGCCCCTTGGCGGCAAGACGGCTTTTCAGCGTACGCATGCCTACACCCATGTCTATCGCTATGGCCGTATCGTCATTCCCGATATAATAACAGTTACCGCTGCTCCCGCTCGAGATACTCAGAAATTTTACCATAGAGGTCGTCTTTTGGATTATACAGGATTACCTGGAAGCCCATCGAGGCAGCCGTTTCAATATTGGCCGGGGAATCGTCTATGAACAATGTTTCCTGCGGGGCGATTCCTGTCTTGCGTATCATCCTGTCATAAATCTCTTTCGAGGGCTTGGCCACCCCCATTTTATAGGAAAGGAATAGATCCTCGAAGAGTTCTGTTACCCTGTAGCCTTTGTCCATAAACAGTTTTTTGGCATAGGACATGCCTATGGGATTGGTATTACTGAGTAGGAAAAGCCTGTAACCGTCCCTGTAGAAAAGCAGGGTCTCGATTTTGTCCTGCGGTATGTCCCCGAGGTAGCGGTTTAACGAATAATCTATTTGCCTGTCCGTTACAATTCTCGCTTTCCCGTCCTTGATATGGGAAGAATTGGCCCTGATTATCTGCCTGAATTTCCTTGCCGAGATACGCCCCGTCTCGAAGCTGTCGAAAAAGCCGATCTGCCTGTATGCATTGAGCATCCTTGCGAACTCCTTATAGCCGACAATCTCGTCAAATGCCCTGATACAGGCTACGCGGTTCAACGGTATGATGACACCTCCAAGATCGAAAACGATATTTTTAACCATCTCTTCTTCCTGTAAAGTCATACGGCGGATAAAAAACGCCGCGTTCTGTAATTATGGCCGTTATCATCTCCGCAGGGGTTATGTCGAACGCCGGATTAAGCACCTTGACACCCGCAGGCGCCACGGGCCTGGCAAAATACATGGAGGTAACCTCTGCGCCATCCCTCTGCTCTATTTCCACTGCACTCCCGTCCGGGCAGGCCGGGTCTATAGTCGACGACGGCCCGAGAACATAAAAAGGTATGCCGTAGTGCCTTGCCAGGATCGCCACCGACGACGTACCTATCTTGTTGGCGACATCCCCGTTTGCAGCTATCCTGTCGCAACCTGTCAGGACCACGTCCACCAAGCCCTTCCCCATCACGTACGAAGCCATGTTGTCGCAGATAAGCGTAACGTCAATCCCGGCCTCCATTAGCTCAAAGGCTGTCAGTCTCGCCCCCTGAAACAGCGGTCTCGTTTCATCGGCATAGACCTTCGGGGAAAGCCCTTTGGCCATGGCCAAATATACCGGCCCGAGGGCCGTACCGAGCCTCGATACGGCCAGATGCCCCGCATTGCAGTGTGTCAATATACGCAGGCCGCTCCTTTCGATAAGCGGCAGGGCGTTCATAGCGACAGACATGCACATGGCGGCATCTTCCTCCTTGATCCTGAACGCTTCGTTGCGCAAAGCCACCCTTATCCTTCCGGATGGCAGTTCCCCGTGCTCCCTGTAGCAGGCCTCCATCCTGTCCAGGGCATACGACAGGTTCACTGCCGTAGGGCGTGATGACCGCAATAATGCCGATGCCTCGAAAAAAGTATCGCGCAGCGACTCGTCGTCGGCCTTTAACGCTACGGCATACAGTCCGAAAGCAGCCGCAATGCCTATGGCAGGTGCGCCCCTTACTTTCAATTGCCTGATTGCATCGTACATGCCTTCGGCCGTGTCTATCCGTAAAAAAGACTTCTCCCACGGAAGCCGTGACTGGTCCAGGATTACCGCGCACGAGGCCGCTTCGTCAAAAGAGACCGGATCGTATTTGAATATCCCCTCCAATATCCTACAGGCTCTCAATAAGTTTAACGACTATGCTCCCCATCCTGTCCGCAGCGGCATTCGCGGCACGCACCACATCATCCCCGTTATTTTCGAAATCATCCGCATAATCGTCATGTGCCTCATTCGTTATGACCGACATGCCGAAAACGGGGATCGAGGAATGCCTGGCCACAATCACTTCCGGAATCGTAGACATGCCTACCGCATCGGCTCCTATCATTCTGAAATATTTATATTCCGAAGGCGTCTCGTAACTCGGTCCGGTACCTGCAAGGTATACTCCTTTCTTCAGCTCTATCCCGAGCTCCCGGCCTATTGCTTCTGCCCTGGCTATCAGAGCCGGGTCGTACGGCCTGGTCATATCGGGAAAACGGGGCCCGAAATCATCGAGGTTGGCCCCGACAAGCGGGTTCGGCAATTTGTTTATATGGTCCTTTATAATCATGAGATCCCCTACCTTGAAACCGAAATTAACACCTCCCGCCGCATTGGAGACGAACAGATATCCGATACCGAGCCTTACCATGACTCTTACGGGCAGGGTTACCGCATCCATGGAATATCCCTCATAGTAGTGGAAACGTCCCTGCATGGCGAGTACGGGGCGGCCGCCGAGCATGCCGGCTATGAAGTTCCCTTTGTGCCCTATGGCAGTGGATTTTGCAAAATGCGGTATATCCGTGTATTTGATAATTATCGGTTTCTCGATTTTCTCGGCCAGCCTGCCCAGTCCGCTGCCGAGTATTATCCCGACAAGAGGCCTGAACCCGCCAAGCCGCCCCGCAAGATATGCGGAAGCCTCATTAATGGCTGTCATTCTGTTGTCCATATCCTATTGCTTGTAAAAAATCTGTTTATTTCCGTACGCGCCTTTTCCAGAAGAACATCCTCTCCTTCTATTCTTCTCCTGTACATCAATACCCTGCCATCGCATATAAGAGTATCCACCGATGAGGAATTGGCCGAGTAGACAAGATTGGCTGCTATGTCGTGACATGGGATAAAGGCGGGCGATGACGTGTCGATCAGCATAATATCTGCAGGGGCCCCTTTCTCTATGAGTCCGGCCGAAGTCCCGAGGGCCTTGCCGGCATTGACTGTAGCCATTGCCATCAGTTCGCCCACAGGCATGGCCGAAGGATCTCCCCGCCAGGCCTTCTGTACTAAGGCCGCCGTTTTCAACGCCTCCCTTACGTCCAGGCTGTCCGAAGAACCGCTTCCGTCAGTTCCTATAGTCAGGTTGGCCCCGGCCGCTTTCAGTTCCCTGTACCGGAACCTGTATCCGGACGAGAGCTTCAGATTTGAATTTATATTGTGGACAGCAGTAACCCCATGCCGTCCGAGTGCATCCACATCCGCGTCATCCAGCCAGAGACAGTGCGCAGCTATGAGATTCTTTCCAAGAATGCCCATGTCTTCTAACCTGAGGGTCGGGGACATCCCGTACCTTGCATAATGCTCCTCATTTTCCTTTACCGTCTCGCTCAGATGTGTCTGCAGCAAAAGCCCGTGCTCCCTTGCAAAAGCGGCCGCCCACAACATATTAGCATCGCATACGGTATAATGCGCATGGATGGAGACGCCGAATTTCATTCTGTCAGGCCATTCCAGTGACAGGGCGTACATCCTCCCGCATTCTTCCCTCTGCCTTGCGGCCTTGTCCATATCCCCGCCGTCAAGGAAACAATATGTCAGCAACGCCCTCATGCCGCTTTCCCTTACCGCTTCACAAGTCCGGTCTATATCCCAGTACATATCTGCAAAGCAGGCCGTTCCGGACTTTATCATTTCGACGCACGCAAGCTTCGTCCCCCAGTAGAATATCTCCGGCCCCATAAGCGCTTCAGCCTTCCAGACCCTGTCAAGCCACTCATGCAAAGGGCAGTCCCCTGCCATACCCCTGAACAGTGTCATTCCCGAATGCGTATGCATGTTTACAAAAGCAGGCATGGCCGTCATGCCCATGCAGTCTATCACATCATCGGACGCAGAACCTATCCCGCGGCCTATCTCCGTTATCCTGCCCCCGGATATGAGAATCTCGCATGGCACACCATTCAAAACCACATCCTTCAGCAATAATCTTTCTGACATATATCGCTTTTCTTGTTCCTGAAAGCAAAATTACGAAAATTACGGCACGCCTATCCACCCTTGGACGATTTTCGTTATCTTTGCGCAAAAAATACGACATGATCACCAAACAACTGATAGCGCCCAAAAGCATAGTGGTCGTAGGAGGTTCCGACGATACGCACAAACCCGGGGGCGCAACTCTTAAAAACCTGATCAATACTAATTATGCAGGAGAAATATATGTAGTAAACCCCAAATGCGACACAGTTCAGGGCGTTCCTTCGTACAGGGATATCAACGATCTGCCTTCCGTGGACTGCGCCATCCTGGCCATACCGGCCAAGATGTGCCTGCAGGCAGTCGAGACCCTGTGCAACAAGAAAGCCTGCAAGGCAATCATCATCCTTTCCGCAGGATTCAAGGAAGACAGCAAAGAAGGGGCAGAACTCGAACGCAAAATCGCCGAGATATGCAACTCTACCGGGACCAGTCTCATAGGTCCGAACTGCGTCGGGGTCATAACCCAGAATTACACGGGGGTATTCATTCAGCCCATACCGAAAATCAACCCCAAGGGCGCCACTCTCATTTCCGGTTCCGGGGCCACAATAGTATTCATACTTGAGGCCGCCATGCAGCTCGGGCTTCATTTCAGCCAGGTCTTTTCGGTCGGCAACTGTGCGCAGATAGGGGTGGAAGACGCCCTGCAGTATACTGACGAAAATTACGTACCCGGAGAAAGTTCCCCGGTCATCATGCTGTATATAGAAAGCATAAGCGACCCTGAGAAACTGGCCAGACATGCCGGTTCCCTTATACAGAAAGGCGCCAGAATCGCAGCTATCAAGGCGGGATACAGCGAAGCCGGAAGCCGTGCGGCATCTTCGCACACGGGTGCGCTTGCCTCCCCCGACAAGGCAGTAGACGCCCTTTTCCGCAAGACGGGCATAGTAAGGTGCTACAGCCGTACAGAACTGGTAACGGTAGCCGCCGCCATGATGTATCCCGAGCCGAAAGGCAGGAAGATTGCTATTATAACACATGCCGGAGGGCCCGCGGTAATGCAGACCGACGTTCTGTCCTCCAACGGCATAGAGATTCCTCACATTTCAGGAGGGAAAGCCGATGAGCTGCTCGGGAAACTGTATTTGGGATCTTCGGTCGCCAATCCCATAGACTTTCTGGCCACGGGTACCGCCGAACAGCTCGGCTACATACTGGACGCGTGCGAGAACGATTTCGATGTAGATGCCATGACCATCATATTCGGCAATCCTGGGCTCTCGACGGTATATGACGTATATGATTTGATTTACAATAAAATACAATCATCCAAAAAGCCGATATACCCTGTCCTCCCCTCCATTGTCAACGCAAGGGACGAAATTGCGGCTTTCCAGGAAAAGGGAGGCATAAGTTTCCCGGACGAAGTGGCTCTGGGGTCTGCCATTGCCAAGATAATGAACAGGCCCGAACCGATAACGGACCGCACTCTGCCGCCTGTAGACAAAAAGCTCATAAGAGAGATAATTGATTCAAGCGAAAACGGGTACCTTGCTACGGAAAAGGTTGCCGCCCTGCTCGACGCGTCAGGCATAAACAGGACCAGGGAAATGAAGGCGTCAACCCAGGAGGATGCCCTAAAGGCCGCAAGGGAAATAGGCTACCCCGTGGTAATGAAGGTTATCGGCCCCGTACACAAGTCAGATGTCGGAGGAGTGTCCCTGAACATTTCGGACGATAATGTCCTGCTGACCGAATTCGACAGGATGGATAAGATCAGCGGTGCCAAAGGAGTCCTGATACAGCCCATGCTCACCGGTACCGAGATCTTTGTAGGCGCCAAGAGGGAAAACAAGTTCGGTCATCTCATACTGTGCGGCCTAGGCGGCATATACGTAGAGGCCCTTAAGGATATAAGCCACTCGCTGTCGCCTGTATCCAGAACAGAAGCCGACGAGATGATAAGAAGTCTCAAATCCATAAAGCTTATTGAAGGTACAAGGGGCAAGGAAGGTGTGAACATGGTTATGTTCAACGAGGTCATAAGGCGGGTATCGGCACTGTGCGAGGCCGCTCCCGAGATATTCGAGATGGATATAAACCCTCTTCTGGGCAACGCAAGGAATATCATTGCAGTAGATGCCAGGATACGTATAGAGAAAGACTGACAGGGCATGAAAAAGACATTTTCCAGAATCAAAGACTGGTATAACAGCCAGCCCCCTACTGTCAAATGCTTTCTCTGGCTCGGAATAATACTTATAATAGGTATTATAATCCGGTGGGATTATGTTGTGGAAGGTGTTTCTTCAGGTTTCGGATTTTTAAAACAAAACAATTAATAATTAACATTATGGCAACACGAGGAGCTATTGTTGTAGATAAGGAAAGGTGCAAAGGTTGCGGCGTATGCGTCGTAAATTGCCCTACAAACACAATTGCGTTGTCCCATGAGGTCAACGGAAAAGGTTACAATTATCTTTATATGGCCAATCCGGAAAATTGTACGGGCTGCACCAACTGTGCGACAGTCTGCCCGGATGCGGTTATAACTGTTTACAGAGTTAAAATTTAAATTATCAGCAATATGGCAGAAAAGATTCTTATGAAGGGTAATGAAGCCATTGCATACGGGGCGATAAACTGCGGATGCGACGGTTATTTCGGTTACCCTATCACTCCCCAGTCAGAAGTGATGGAGACTCTTATGAAAGAGCAGCCCTGGGAGACGACCGGAATGGTTGTACTTCAGGCGGAAAGCGAAACATCATCTATTAACATGGTCTATGGAGGGGCATGCTGCGGCAAGAAGGTAATGACCTCGTCATCCAGCCCCGGAATAAGCCTCATGTGCGAAGGGCTCAGCTACATAGCCGGTACCGAACTCCCTTGTGTCGTAGTAAACGTAATGCGCGGCGGCCCGGGACTCGGTACGATACAGCCCAGCCAGGGAGACTACTTCCAGGCTGTGAAGGGCGGAGGACACGGCGACTATCATCCCATAGTACTGGCTCCGGCTTCCGCACAGGACATGTATGATTTTGTCGATCTCGCTTTCGAGCTGGCTTTCAAATACCGCAACCCTGCCATGATTCTCGGTGACGGCGTTATTGGGCAGATGATGGAGAAAGTGGAAGTAAGGCCGTCCAAACCGCGCAGGACAGAAGCTGAAATCCGCGCCCTTTGCGACTCATGGGCAACCACAGGGAAACTGAACAGGCCGTCCAACACGATAACATCCCTTGCCCTTGATCCTCAGGTACAGGAGAACTTCAATATCAAACTTCAGAAAAAATATGCCGAAATCGAGGCCAATGAAGTGAGATATTCAACCTACAGGACTGAAGATGCCGAGCATCTGATTGTCGCATTCGGCTGTATGTCCCGTATCGGCGAAACAGTCGTGGACATGGCCCGCGAACATGGCATCCGCCTCGGACTGTTGCGTCCGATTACCCTCTATCCGTTCCCCAAGAAGGAGATTGATTCTCTGGTTCCACAGCTGAAAAGCATTATTTCCCTGGAACTCAATGCCGGCCAGATGGTAGAAGACATCAGGCTGGTAGTAAACGGACGTATTCCTGTCAATTTCTACGGACGTCAGGGAGGCATGATTCCGGATCCCGAGGAAATTCTCGAGGCCTTTATGAAAACAATTAAATAACCGGCATTATGGAAATACAAGATATAATCAGACCCGAAAACAAGGTTTACGGTAAAACCGCCTTACTCAAAGACAATATCCTGCATTACTGCCCGGGATGTTCACACGGCGTGGTGCATAAAGTCATAGCCGAGGTCATCGAGGAAATGGGCATACAGGACAAGACAATAGGCATATCCCCTGTAGGATGTTCCGTCTTCGCATACAATTATCTGGATATAGACTGGCAGCAGGCAGCCCACGGCAGGGCCCCGGCTCTTGCTACCGCCACAAAAAGGCTCATGCCCGACAAATATGTGTTTACGTATCAGGGGGACGGTGACCTCGCATCTATCGGTACGGCCGAGGTAATGCACGCCTGCAACAGAGGTGAGAACATAGTCATCATCTTCATCAACAATGCAATATACGGTATGACCGGCGGACAGATGGCCCCTACTACACTGCTGGGACAGGTTACGGCCACTACCCCTTACGGACGTAAGGCCGAACTCAACGGTTACCCGCTGAAGATAACCGAGCTTATAGCCCAGCTTGAAGGCACATGTTATGTAACCCGCCAGTCGGTACAGAACCCGGCGGCGGTACGCAAGACAAAGAAAGCCATCCGCAAGGCATTCGAGAACTCCATGATGAAGAAGGGCACCTCTTTCGTAGAGGTTGTCAGCACATGTAACTCAGGATGGAAAGTAACTCCTGTTCAGGCCAACAAGTGGATGGAAGAGAACATGTTCCCCTTCTATCCTCTCGGAGACATGAAAGACAGGTAGTCTTGTCCACAAGAAATAATTTAACTGATAATTGATAAAAACATGAAAGAAGAAATAATAATTGCAGGTTTCGGCGGTCAGGGTGTACTTTCCATGGGGAAAATTCTGGCGTATTCCGGAATCATGCAGGATCAGGAAGTGGCATGGATGCCTTCCTACGGTCCTGAAATGCGCGGCGGCACTTGCAACGTGAGCGTGATTCTGAGCGACAAGAAAATCAGCTCTCCGATATTGAGCAAGTTCGATACCGCTATCATACTCAACCAGCAGTCTTTGGACAAATTCGAGTCAAAGGTTAAACCGGGAGGCCTTCTCATATATGACCCGAACGGAATAACCCACCATCCCACCCGTACGGACATATCCATTTACAGGATTGCAGCGGCGGACGAAGCAGCCAAGATGGGTAATGCTAAAGCATACAACATGATAGTGCTCGGTGCATTCCTTAAAGTCAAGCCCATCGTATCCATGGAGAATGTTACCGCAGGTTTGAAGAAATCACTTCCCCCGCGCCATCACAACCTCATTCCCATGAATGAGCAGGCCGTAAAGTTAGGTATGGAAGCCGTTGAAAAAGTAAGATAAGGCGGTACATGTACCGAAAAGCCGAAAGCGGCATACGTTCGGGAAAAGTACCGCGCGTATGCCGCTTTTATAAATCCGCGCACAGCGAAACATTACTTACACAAGTTTGAATTATGGCAACAGAAGACATAAAAATAGGAATCTCCGGAACATCGACAACCAAGGTATGCAAGGAGAACTGTGCATCGCTTATGGGCTCAGGGGCACTGGACGTATTCGCTACACCGGCAGTTGTAGCCTACATGGAAATGGCCGCCTGCTACGCCGTAAACGGCCTTCTTGAGGAAGGACTGTCTACTGTAGGCACAAGAGTGGACATAGCGCACACCAAGGCATCCCCGATAGGCGAAACAATTACAGCCACAGCGATACTCAAGGAAATAGACGGACGCCGGCTGGTATTCGATGTCACGGCATGCGACTCCAAAGGCGAGATAGCCAGCGGTACGCATGAACGCTTCATCATCAAGGTGGACAAGTTCCTCGCCAAACTCAAATAATGGAGAGTCAATCTGATACCCTGCTCTTCGAGTCCGTCCATGCAGGCTTCCCGTCTCCCGCCGAAGATACTACCGGGACTTCCCTTGATATCAACAAGCTGATAGTCAAAAACCCGGCCTCCACATTCTTTGCACGTACAAGCGGAGACAGTATGGAAGGCGACGGCATCCGGGACGGGGATATCCTTGTCATCGACAAATCTGAAGAGCCGAGGGACGGAGCCATAGCCGTATGTTTCATCAACGGCGAATTTACAGTCAAAAGGCTGCGGATAAGGGACAATAGCATCACACTGGTCCCGTCCAACCCTAGATACCGCCCTGTCACGATACGCGAGGGAGACGAACTGACTATCTGGGGCATAGTACGCTACGTCATCAAAAAGGTATAACCGGCCGCACAATGTTCGCCCTTGCCGACTGCAACAATTTCTTTGTAAGCTGCGAGCGTGTCTTCAGACCCGATCTGGAAGGCAAACCCGTAGTAGTACTGTCCAATAACGACGGATGCGCCATCTCCAGGTCGAACGAAGCGAAGAAGCTCGGCATAAGAATGGGACAGCCCGTATTCGAATTCAGACATCTGATCGAATCGGGCGCTGTTACCGTATTTTCTTCCAACTTCTCCCTGTACGGCGACATGTCCAAAAGGGTCCAGAGAATCATAGCCGACGCTTCCCCTGCCATAGAAGTATATTCCATAGACGAGTCTTTCGTCGACTTGAACGGAATGGAGGGCACGGATTTCGATTTATGGGCAAAAAACCTCTCCAAAACATGCCGCAGGGGCACTGGCATCCCTGTAAGCATCGGCGTAGCCCCGACAAAGACTCTGGCGAAAATCGCCTCCAAACTGTGCAAAAAATACCCCAGGCTTCAGGGAGGGTGCTACATGTACCGGCCTGAGGACATAACTATGGTTTTAGACAGATTCCCGATTGAGGACGTGTGGGGTATCGGGAGAAAATATTCCCGGCAGCTGAGGGATTATCACGGGATCTTCACGGCAGGAGATTTCCGCCGCAAAGGCAGGCAGTGGGCATCATCACTCATGGGCGCTCCGGGGGCAAGGACATGGTGCGAGCTGCAGGGCATACCGTCCATAGAATTCGAGGACATAAGGCCGCCGAAAAAACAGATAATGTTTTCAAGGACTTTTTCCGAAGGCATAGAGGACATGGAAACCCTTTCATCCCAGATATCCGTATTCTGCTCGTCCGCAGTAGAAAAACTGCGCAGGCAGGCCTCCTGCGCGCAAAGCGTTAGCGTTTTCATTTCATTCGGCGGCCGGTCCACAGGCTACAGGCAGACAGATGCCAGGACGGCACTGCTTCCAGTTGCCACCGACAGTACCATTGAAATCAACAGAGCTGCAATGTCCCTGACACACGAAATCCACTGGCGGGCCGGCGGGACATGCAAAAGGGCCGGCATAATACTCGGAAACATCATCCCCGCCTCGGAGGTCCAGCTTTCGTTCTTCGATACAACCGACAGGGAAAAGCACAGCAGGCTGATGGAAGCCATAGACAAAATCAACAGTACGGACTCCCATGTTGTACTCGCATCCATGTCAGCCAATGGAATCAGAATGCACAGGGAGCACCTTTCACCGGCCTACACTACGTCATGGGACGATATTCTGACCGTATATTGCAAATGAAATGACATGAAACTCCTGCCTGTACTCCTGATACTGCCGTTTGTCTGCTGTTGCAGCTCCGGCCATGACTATACAAGTTACAGATCAGCCAATGATGTATTGGAACTGCTGAACAAAGTCCCCGTGAACAACGCGGACTCCATGCTTAAACTGACCACACCCATATTCTATGCAGATGAGGGCACAGACAGCGCAGCAAGACTGTGCGCCGGCATATACGGGGCGCAGGAGTTCGTACTTAAAGAAGAAATGGACTCGGCAAGGATATATCTGGACTGGCTGTTACAGAACAGCCGCCCCATTGAGGGCACATCGATGGGAGGGATGCTGTTCACGGTTGCCGCGATATACGAAATAAAGGCAAATCGGGACTATCCGAAGGGAATAAGTCTCTTCCTGAAAGGCTACGGGGAGTTTGAAAAAGCCAGGGACATTGTAAACCAGGTATCGACATTGGTGAATATCGTATCTTTCCTTTATTCCAATTCGGATATAGAAGGCATGGAATACGCATATAAAGCCTACTCACTGGCAAGGAGCATCCCGGATGACAGCTGGCTGAAATGCGCAACGGCTATATCGGTGGCACAGATGCTGTCGCTGTCGTCCGATCCTGCAGACGCCTGCCCGTATATCATGGAAGCCGACAGCCTTGCGGAAAGATACCGTTATTCTCAGGTCGGCTATATGATCCGCCTCCTTCAGGCCATATACTTCTCCAATACGGGACAACAGGACAAGGCCGGGGAACTGTTCGACGAAGCCGTTGATCTGGCCGGAGACAAAAGCAAGGAACCGGGGTCGGTCCAGCTTGTCCTGATCCGCTATGGTGAATACTGCGAGCAGACAGGAAGGCTGGAAAAAGCCATGGACCTGTACGGCAAAGGCATTGAAATATCCTATAAAACAGGCAACAAGTCATTATCGGAAAGATTCATGCTGCATTTATCAGACTGTTCCATGCGGATGGGTGACAAGGATGTCTCGATGTACTGGTACAGAAAATACCTCGACTTCAACGACAGTCTGTCAATCATGAGGATGGACAGGGAAACCGAAGAAATCATGTCCGAATACCGCAGGATGAAGCATGAATATGAGGACAACCTGAAAGACATGAAGATACTGGAGGCCGACAGAAAAATAATCATATACTCCGCCTGTATTGTCATTCTTGCCGTAGTGTCCGTTTCGGCCATAATCATTGGCGGACGGCGGAAAAGAATGTACACTACCCTTGTAGCTCAATACCGTGACTACATGAAAAAAACAGACAGCATAGAAAACAGCATAAGAAAAACCGGGGCGGACACGGCTGAACGGGATTTGTGGATGAAAGCCGAACTGCTGATGCAAGAAAGCTCGCTCTACAGGAAGAAAGACCTTTCGCTTGAGTCCATGGCCGAAGTACTGGGCACGAACCGCACCTACATATCAAGGGCCATCAACATGTTCTCCGGCGGAGACTTCTACAGCTATGTAAACAAATACAGAATACGCGAAGCGGTGCGCATTATAGAATCGTCCGAAGGACAGGAGATGCCTCTAAAATATATCGCGGACAAGGTCGGCTATAATTCCCTGCATGTATTCCACAAGGTATTTGTCAAAGAGACGGGACTCCCTCCGGGAAAATACAGGGAAGAGGCCGCCAGGCAGAAACAGAACGGGAAATCCGGCGGTTGACAATACGTAAAATATACCGTATCGCAAAAACAATTTTTTGATTCCAGGCCATGTCAGTATAGCTTTGCAGACAAACGAACTAAAAACTTGAGAAAATGGAAAAGAGAATCTTAACTATCTGCACCGCATCTATGCTCGGGCTTGCATTGTCCCTTTCCGGGTGTACCAATGCCGCAGGCGAAGAAGAAACCGTATTTAATGTAGAAGAACAGTCCGTCTGGTTCGACAATACCGGAGAAGGGGAAAAACTTATAACCGTTGAATCCAATTGTGACTGGGAAGCCGCGGCAGACGACCCGTCCTGGATAGACATCGAGAAAATCAACAGCGCAACCCTTAAAATCAGCGTACGTCCCAACCTGCTTGAAGGAGGTCAGAGGGAAGGCACCGTCAGCATAATTCCCGAGAAGGGCGACGCAGTCCCGGTCACAGTAACCCAGGATGCAGGATATACCCTGAACGGCAAATGGCAGGTCCTGTGGCAGGATGTAAGTACGGACCTCGAGTACTGGAAGACAGGGGAAAATTATATAAATATGGGAATCGAACTGTATTACATATTCGATCTGGAAAACGGCTCGGTAATAATGAGTGACAGCGAACTGGGCGACATGACCTTCACCTTGAGCGCATACGACCCTGAAAACATGACTTTCACCATAACTGACGGCACTTCCGAGGGTATCTATACAATTTACTCCATCAACAATTCACAACTCGAATTCTACTCTTTCTTTGACTTCAGCCAGGAATACATAAGGCCTCATTGCGAAAGGGTCGAATAGGGATTTTTAAGCAAAAGAATAGGATAAAGAGCAAAAATAAGCGAATTTGAGTATTCTCGCTGACGGTCAGATAGTTTGGCTTCAAGTGGCACAGAACGGCATAAGGTCGGAAAAACGGATTTAGGCAGATTGCAGCAACAGATGCACTTCCAAACCATTACCCGACACCAAATGCACATTTAACGCTAACAGACTCTATTTCTGCGTTCTGCGTAGGTTTACATTCTGCCTTTACAACTCCCGTAAACTAATTTTGAACCAAACAAAAGTAGGATTATGAGGAGTACTTTCAAGACCGTCTTCTATGTAAACGGAAGCAAGGAGAAAAACGGAATTGTCCCCATCATGGGACGGGTTACAATCAACGGGACTATCGCGCAGTTCAGTTGCAAGC
>DVLA01000081.1 GCA_018715745.1 Candidatus Coprenecus stercoripullorum | reverse complement strand
AATATGGGGACCACTGCACGGATTGAGGATGATATTCCGCTAATAATAAGGGGTATAGAAGAAGGTGAGACTACTGGGACCTCTGTCAGGATAGTTTTCGGGAATACGGCCTGGAGAGCTGACGACTATAAGGCGTTCAATGATATACCCCGTCCGGGGCATGCCGATTTTGTGAGGATGGCCAAATATGGCAGGGAGTCGCTTTCTTCCGGAGGCGGTATGTTTTCAGGACGGATGACACTGCCCCTGGTCGCCGCCGGTGTTGTGGCAAAGAAAATAATTGCCCCTGTAAAGGTCTCAGCCGTGCTGACTGAAGCCGGGGGCATACCGCTGTCCGGACCGGACCCTTATAAGGACGGCAGATTCACTACTCTTTTAAAGAGAGTCGTTGAGGAAAGGGATTCCATAGGCGGTATTGTAGAGTGTACCTGCGTAAATATGCCTGTCGGAATAGGAAATCCGTTTTTCGATACCCTCGAATCGATGATTTCCCATATTGTCTTTTCGGTGCCTGGCATAAGGGGGATAGAGTTCGGGGACGGGTTCAGGGCGGCCGGGATGAGGGGCTCGGAACATAATGATCCTATAGTGGATGTTTCCGGCCGTACCTCTAAAAACGGGGCGGGCGGGATAAACGGAGGCATATCCAATGGGAACCCTGTAGTTTTCAGGGTGGCGGCCAAGCCTGCTTCGAGCATCGGCAAATCTCAGGAAACGGTTAACATGTCGACCGGAGAAATCTGCAGGCTCAGTATAGGCGGAAGGCATGATGCCTGTTTTGCACTCAGGCTCCCTCCGGTTATAGAGAGTGTAGCGGCCTGTGCCGTCTGTGATCTGCTGCTTTCGGAGCGGAACATGTAGTGTCAGTCCTATTCGAATGTATTGGAGTCAACAAGGTTGTTGAGCATCGCATATACGGTAAGGCCCGCGACAGTCTTGATTCCGGTTTTTCTCGATATGTTTTTCCTGTGGCTTATGACCGTATAGACCGATATCTTGTACAGGTTGGCGATTTCTTTGTTGAGCATTCCTTTGGCAACGCATACTAAAATCTCTTTTTCCCTTGCGGACAGCTCGTGGCTGTCGGCCGCAGGGCTTTCATGTACGGACCTTGTGACGTTCCGGAGCTTTCTTATGATTGCCGACGGGTGGTCGTATATATTGAAAGTATCGTCATACTGCTTCCTGCATTCCTCTCCCATTGAGGAATTTTCAAGGGCTATTACCGTAGCCTCCGAAAGTTCCCCGACAATGCTGCGCCCGTTCTCCCGGTCGTGGAAATCGAAGATTACTGGGTCGATTATTATAATATCCGTTCCTGTATTTTTCAACATCGATGCATTTGCCCTGGACAGGTCGGACAGTATGCCGCTTATGTAGAATTCCCCGCTGTAGTCCGAGACAAGGGACTCTATTCCCTTGGCGATGATTCTTGAGGGCGTTATAAGGAGTAAGCTTTTCTTATTTTCCCTTTTCATGTTCTTCATATAATGCGGCCATCGGTACAAGCACGTTGTTTTCTATGCTCGTGTGACGGTCGAGGTCTTGTTCCAAGGAGTAGATGTGTATCAGCAGATAGCTGCACAGGATAGCATCGCATTTCCCGGCAGGGAGATATTTCATGACTATATTTTTCAGGTCGTTGAGTTTTTCGTCTATATTGCTGTGGTTTTTTTCGAACCGTCCGATGGAGTAGTTTTTCCGCCTCTTGCCGGAGAGCATCGACTCTATATACGGGAACAGGGTCTGTTCTTCGTACTCGAAATGGCTTATCACTTCCTCCTTGTATTCCGCAAAGAACCGTTTTATAATGTCCTTCTGCCTGTCATCGCATGAAGCTGTGACCTTGTCTATTGACTCGCCGAGCGTAACCATCTCATAGTCTAAATAATATGAGTGCGAATTGTGCAGGTAGCGCATGATGCCCCTCATGTCGGCCTTTTCCATATGTTCCCTGGTGGGCACATAATTGTCGTAAGTATATATGTTGCATATAAGCAGAAAAGTATGCGCATTTATATTATGGATTCCGCAGATGCTTTCCACGGTACTGTCCCCGAATCCCAGAGGTATGCCGAAACGGGGCAAAATTCCTATAAGCCTGTAGTTTATATCAATAAGGTCGGCTAATTTCATCGATGGCGATAATACGTCTTTGATCATTTCTGTCATTTTTGTTTCAAATATAGGAATTTTAACCTGCCCTCTAACCTGAAAACCAAAAAGGGGACCGCTTCGCAGCGGCCCCGTTAATTCACTAACAATATGGCTTGAGGATCTATTTTTACGATGCAAAGATATTTCCGTACCAATCCCCCGGCAATCCCAAAAAGTAGTGATTTACAGGCAGGCCTGTCCCCATTTCTGACGATTGGGCCTGGTCGTGTAATATTTCTTTAACCGACACTTATTGTTTCTGCAATACTTGCGGAACAGCAATGAAACACCATGAAGATATTTTTGCGGCCGAAAAAAAGTTGGCGGACAGGCCCGCTGTGAAGCCGTGGTTGGCCGCGTGTAAAGAATATATAAGGTATATGATGATGAAAACGGATAGAAAAATCAGTGTTCTGACGGTGATTCTGGCATTGTTCTCTACATTGGCGGCTGGGGCGCAGACCGTCAGGGGAACAGTGACCGATGCGGAAACAGGAGAGCCGGTGGTAGGGGCGACCGTAGTTCTGGAGGGAACGCTGTATAGTACCAGCGTGGACATGGATGGTACCTACCTTCTGAAACTTCCGGAAGGAAGCGAAGGTGTCATAGCTTTCCTGTGCGTGGGTTATAAGAACCATTACTCGGAGCCGGTCAGCCTTACAGGCAGCGGGGAAATAACCGTGAATGCTCTCATGTATCCCGACAACGAGCTGCTCGACGAGGTGGTGGTTGCCGCAAGGAAGAATTCCGAATCGGAAGCCGTTCTCAGGAGTGACCGCAGGCTTTCTACCCGGCCGATAGAGAATATCGGGGCGATGGAGCTGGAAGTAAAAGGTATATCCAATGCCGCAGATGCCGTCGAGACGATGACGGGAGTGTCATTCAACACCTCAGGACAGATTTTTGTCAGGGGACTCGGCGACCGTTACAGCCTGACGACACTTAACGGAATCCCTATTGCATCGCCGAATCCCGACAACAAGCTTATCCCTCTGGAGATTTTCTCTACATCAATGCTGAAAAGCATAACAGTGAGCAAGGTGTATTCTGCCGTGAATTTTGCCGACTATTCGGGCGCGATAATAGACATAGCCACTAAAGAGAACATAGGCGGAGGTTTTCTTTCCGTGTCTTTCGGCGGGAGCGGGAGAGCCGGTACTACATTCGGGGATTTCTACAAAAGCGACAGAAAAGGCTGGCTTCTGCAAGACAACAACCTTTCCTCGTCAGTGAAGAACATGAATTCTTCCGAATTTGCCTCCTATATAAAAGGCAACGATCCTTTCGGGACAAATTTCAATATAAGGCAAGGCATATCTATTCCAATGTTCAGCGGTTCGATATCAGGAGGCTACAGTTTCTCTTTGAAAAACGGGGACGAATTGAGCCTGTTGGCTTCCGTATCCCTTGCCCAGGATGAGCAGACAGTATCCGGAGGCTATATAGCCAATCTCAATGCCCAGGGAGACAGGGTGGATGCCTTCGATTATGACGGATATACCCGGGGACTCGACCTTACTGCCCTGTTGAGTGTCGGTTATCTTTTCAGGAACGGGGATGATATTTCTTTCAATCTGCTCTATACTAAAAACGCCACTGACGAGTACAAGCGCAGGGAAGGTTTCGATGCCGAAGACAATTCCCTGATAGGCAGCAACAGTGTAGGACATTCCTATTCATTGTGGAACAATCAGCTGGCGGGACGCCACCGTCTCGCCCCGTCATGGAATATGGAATGGAAAGTGTCGTACGGCATGACAGAGAGCAATGAGCCTGACAGAAGGCAGGTAATGTACCGTGTAGGGCAGGACGGTTCGCTGTCGCTCTTCAAGCTCAACCGGCAGGAAACGATGCGTTATTTCGGGGAACTTTCGGAAAACGAGGTAGTAGCACAGATAAAACCCGTGTACTCGTTCGGAGAAAAAAGCAAGCTTTATTTCGGGGCGGCGTATAAATACAAGTCGAGGGATTATAATTCGATGAGATTCTATTACAATCTTTCCGCAATCGACCCTGAAATAACGGATATCTACACGCCTGATTTTCTCAATCCGGAAAACATATTCAATGGAACGATACCGGTGACCAGGGATGCACAGCCCAAAAACAATTACTACGCCGCACATTCTATTATAGCTGGCTTTGCCGAAGTGGAATATTATCCGATTGATCCGCTGCTCCTCAGTCTCGGGGTACGTTACGAGTTTTCCAGGCAAGAGGTCGTATATTGGACGGATGCGGCAATGCGCGATGTTTCTGTTCTCCAGAAAGGGGATTTCTTTCCTGCCGTGAATGTGAAATACGATTTCAACAGGTCGCATGCGTTGCGTTTTGCAGCCTCTCTTACGGTTACCCGCCCCTCGTTTATCGAGATGGCCCCTTTCCTTTACAAGGAATCCTACGGAAGTGCGGAGATAAGGGGTAACAAGGATATACAGAACGGTTATAACTACAATCTGGATCTCAAGTACGAATATTTCTCGGCAAACAACCGGCACATGTTCTCGGCCGGAGTGTATTACAAGATATTGCAGAACCCTATCGAGAGAGTACAGGAGTCTTCGGGCGGTTCTATGGTTTATTCTTTCAGGAATGCCGAGAGGGGAGATGCAGCCGGTTTTGAGGCCGAATTCAGGACCGAACCTGTAAGGCACCTTATAATAGGCGGCAATGTTTCCCTGATGTATACCGATGTCAGGCTCATGGAGGACGGCGGCATCTATACGGACAGCGAGCGGGCATTGCAGGGGGCCTCACCTTACTTAGGCAACCTGTTTGTGACCTATGCCCCGGAATTCCGGAACGGTTCTTCGCTATCACTCTCCCTTATGTACAATGTCCAGGGGCCGAGAATACATACAGTGGGGACCTACGGGCTTGGGAATGTCGAGCAGCAACCCTTGCATCTGTTGGATGCGAATATCCGTTACAGGATAAACGGACATTGGGGGATAGAGTTTGCCGTAACGAACCTGCTCGATACCGAGTACCTGTTCCTTCAGGAAGTGCCTTCTACGGGAGAAGTCCTGAGGACCGAATCCTACAGGTTGGGTCAGGGCTTTTCGATGGGCGTTTCATATGATTTTTAAATATTGGATATTAATACCTTAATCAATTTATCTTAAAATGAAAAGAAGTATTTTCTATTTGGCGGCCGTTGTGCTTGCCGCCTCTGCTTGCCAGGAAAAGGGAAACGGTAATGAAATCGATCCTGAAACCGACCTTTACGGGGAAATTACCGAAGACAGGGTTCTCGCCTCGGGCAATACCTACAATCTGACGGGAGGCCTTCATGTGAAGGAAGGCGCCACCCTTACGATAGAGCCGGGTGTGACTGTCGTGGCAAAAAACGATGATATAGTAGATTATATTCTTATCGAGCAGGGTGCGAGGATAGACGCCCAGGGCACGGCCGATGATCCCATTATCCTTACGGCTGAAAACAAGACAGCAGGTTCATGGGGCGGCCTTCATATCTGCGGAAGGGCTCCCATCAATGTTCCGGGCGTGGACGCCAAGTCAGAGGTCGGCGATGCTTCCTACGGCGGTGACGATGAGGCCGACAATTCGGGAATCCTCAGATATGTGAGGGTAGAGTACGGCGGTTATGCCTTTTCTGAAGAAAAAGAAGCCAACGGCTTTACTTTCTATGGAGTGGGCAACGGTACGCAGGTAGAGTATCTCCAGGCCTATGAAGGTTCTGATGACGGCTTCGAGTGGTTCGGTGGTACGGTGAACGTAAAGCATCTTGTATCTACCAATAATACCGACGACTCTTTCGACTGGACTGAAGGATGGTGCGGAAAAGGCCAGTTTATGGTGGCCCAGCAGGTATCTCCCGAGTGCGACTGCCTTATCGAGGCCGACAATAACGACCAGGACTATGCGGCTGCCCCCGTTTCCAACCCTCTGCTTTCCAACCTTACCCTTATCGGCAACGGTTCGGAGGACAACAAACGCGGGATACGTCTGCGCGCCGGTACGAATGCAAGAATCTACAATGCAGCCGTAATGGGCAAGCCCAGCCCTCTTACCACTGAAACTGCCGAAACCGAAACTTCTCTTGCTGACGGTACCTCCGTTCTTTCGCATGTGCTTCTCTCAGGTGCAATGTCATCCGCAGAGGGTATCTATACTCAGGAAATGTTCCTCGAGGACGGTACGAACCATGAGAATTATTCATTCGGATTTTCAGGCATAGTAGGTACAATAGACGGTGGGGAGGATGTATCTTCGATTGATTCGTTCTTTACATCCGTTGATTATATAGGTGCGGTGTCTTCCGATGACAACTGGACAGAAGGCTGGACCAGATAGTGACATGTTTATTGGGTTTTAAGAGGAATCCCGCATACGCAGAGTCGTGTGCGGGATTTTTTCCGTTACCCTTCCTGCAAAAAAACAGCACCCGGAAATCCCGGGTGCTGCATCTGTATTCTTACGTCAGACCTGCTTTATTCGGCTGCCGCTTCGCGGTTTCCGCGCGGACGGCGGTCACGGCGGCGGTCACGGCGGCGTCCTTCACCGCGTGGAGCACCGTGCCCGGCATTGGCGTTGGCAGCTATGCCCGAGTTGGGGGACAAGTCGCGTTTGCCATATACCTCACCGTTGCATATCCATACCTTGATACCGAGTACGCCTACCTTCGTGTGGGCTTCGGCAAGTGCGTAGTCTATATCAGCACGGAAAGTATGGAGGGGAGTCCTTCCTTCCTTGTAGAGTTCCCTGCGGGCCATTTCAGCTCCTCCGAGCCTTCCGCTGATAAGAACCTTGATACCTTCCGCACCCATGCGCATTGTGCTGGCTATGGCCATTTTGATGGCCCTGCGGTATGATACCCTGCCTTCCACCTGGCGCGCTATGTTGTTCGCCACTATATTGGCGTCCACCTCGGGCCTCTTTACCTCGAAGATATTTATCTGGACATCCTTGTTGGAGATTTTCTTCAACTCTTCTTTCAGTTTGTCCACCTCCTGGCCGCCTTTTCCGATGATGATGCCCGGGCGTGCGGTATGGATTGTTACTGTGATGAGTTTAAGAGTCCTTTCGATTACAATCTTTGAAAGGTTGACCTTCGATATGCGGGCGTTGAGGTATTCACGTATTTTGGAATCCTCGAACAGTTTGCCTGCATAGTCATCCCCGCCGTACCAATTGGAGTCCCAGCCGCGGATGATACCTATTCTGTTGCTGATAGGGTTTATTTTCTGTCCCATTTCTTATTCCTCCTTTGTTGCGGGTTGTTCGTTATTGTTCTCTTCCTTTTTGATGTCCCTTGTTCCGACGATAATCGTCACATGGTTGGAACGTTTGCGTATGCGCCCGGCGCGTCCCTGGGGAGCGGTGCGTATGCGTTTAAGGGTGGAACCCTGTCCGACCATAATGGTTTTCACTATCACGTTGCCGTTTTCGAGTTCCTTGCGGTTTGCTTCGTTCTTGGCTTCCCAGTTGGCGATAGCAGAACGGACGAGTTTGGCGAGCCTTCCGGCGGCTTCCCTCTTGGTGTACTTGAGGACATCCATAGCCCTGTTGACCTCCATGCCCCTTATCATATCTGCTACCAGGCGCATTTTGCGCGGGGAAGTGGGCACGTCGTTCAGTTTGGCTATTGCCGTTACTTTCTTTATTTCTTTTAGCCTTTCGGCCATTTCTTTTTTACGAGATCCCATTATTGTAACTCTTTACATTAATTGATTAACGATTGCCCGAATGTCCTTTGAAGGTGCGGGTCGGTGCAAATTCGCCGAGTTTGTGACCAACCATGTTCTCAGTAACATATACCGGAATAAACTTGTTCCCGTTATGAACTGCGATGGTATGACCCACGAAGTCAGGCGAAATCAGGCTGGCGCGAGACCAGGTCTTGATAACTTCTTTTTTCATGGTACCCTCATTCATGGCCAAAACCCTCTTTTCGAGACTTGCCTGAATATACGGGCCTTTTCTAAGTGATCTGCTCATAATTCTCTATTTTATTCCGTTATTTTTTCCTTCTTTCGATTATAAACTTGTTTGAAGTCTTTTTGGGGTTGCGGGTCTTGTAACCTTTGGCAGGAATACCCTTGCGTGAGCGGGGGTGTCCGCCGGAGGCACGTCCCTCACCACCTCCCATCGGGTGGTCTACAGGGTTCATCACAACGCCTCTGTTGCGGGGTCTGCGGCCAAGCCAGCGGCTGCGGCCTGCTTTTCCGGATGACTCCAGGTTATGATCGGAATTGGAAACGGTACCCACGGTGGCGCGGCAGGAAACGAGCACCATTCTGGTCTCTCCTGAGGGGAGGCGGAGGATGGCGTGTTTGCCCTCACGTGCCGTAAGCTGAGCGTAAGTGCCGGCGCTGCGTGCCATTGCGGCACCCTGGCCGGGACGTAACTCGATGTTGTGGATAATGGTTCCGAGAGGGATTTCGGATAGAGGGAGAGCATTTCCAATCTCAGGGGCGACTCCGGGGCCTGAAGCTATCTGCTGTCCTACCTGGATACCTTGAGGTGCAATAATGTATCTCTTTTCTCCATCTTCATATACAACCAATGCAATGCGTGCACTGCGGTTGGGATCGTATTCGATTGTCTTTACGGTTGCGGTGCATTCGTCTTTGTCACGCAGGAAGTCGATTATACGGTACATCCTTTTATGACCGCCTCCGATGTAGCGCATTGTCATCTTTCCGGTATTGTTGCGTCCGCCGGTCTTCTTGAGGGGTTCAAGAAGGGATTTCTCCGGCTTCTTGCAGGTAATGTCGTCGAATGCGCTTATGATCTTATTTCTTGTACCGGGTGTAGTCGGTTTGAATTTACGTACTGCCATAGGATTAAATGTTGCTGTAGAAATCGATCTTATCATCACCGGAGAGTGTCACGTACGCTTTTTTGTAGTGGTTCTCACGGCCTGTCAGTAATCCCGCCTTTGTATAGCGGCTTTTACGTTTTCCATGATAGTTCACGGTATTTACATCCTTTACCGTGACACCATACTGTTCCTCTACCGCATGCTTGATTTCAATCTTGTTGGCTCTGCGGTCCACTATGAAACCGTAACGATTCAATTTATCGCCCAGAATCGTCATTTTCTCTGTTACTATAGGCTTAATCAGTATTCCCATTTTTCCTACGGTTTTATTTGCGTCTTGCCGCGATTATGTCCTGAACCCCGTCTACCAATACCAGCTGATATGCGTTCATGATATTGTAGGTATTGATTTCGTCGATAGATATTACATTGACGTTGGGGAGGTTGCGTGAAGACTTGTAAATATTGTCGCTGTTTTGGGGAAGAACGAAAAGCGTCCTTCTGCCATTGGCTTTGATATTGTCAAGTATCTGGATGAACTCCTTGGTCTTGGGAGCATCCATCGTAAAAGGCTCTATCATTGTAATGGCGTTGTCCTGAGCCTTGTAGGAGAGTGCCGAATAGCGGGCGAGCTGTTTGAGCTTCTTGTTGAGCTTGAAGCGGTAGTCACGCGGTTTGGGACCGAAGGCCCTGCCTCCTCCGACATATATGTTGGACTTGATGCTGCCGTGACGGGCTCCGCCGCCGCCTTTCTGGCGACCCATTTTCTTTGTGCTGTAACTTACTTCCGAGCGGTCTTTTGTCTTGTGAGTACCCTGGCGCTGATTGGCAAGATACTGTTTTACGTCAAGATAGATTGCGTGGTCGTTCGGCTCTATGCCGAAGATGCCGGGGTCGAGGGTGACCTTTTTTCCGGACTCAGTTCCGTCGATTCTGTAAACTGCTAATTCCATAGTCTTAGTCCTCCACAATTACGTATGAACCTTTGGCTCCGGGTATGGAACCTTTAACGAGAACCAAGTTGTTCTCAGGAATAACTTTAATAACTCTGAGATTGAGAATCTTCACGCGGTCACCGCCCATGCGGCCAGCCATTCTCATCCCTTTGAATACCCTTGAAGGCCATGATGATGCGCCCATAGAACCCGGGTGACGAAGCCTGTCGGCCTGGCCATGTGTCTGGCCGCCTACTCCACCGAATCCATGGCGTTTTACAACACCCTGGAAACCTTTACCTTTGGATATTCCGGTAACATCTACCCACTGTACGCCCTCGCTGAGGTCCGCAACAGTGATGGTATCGCCCAGCTTCACTTCCTTGGGGAAGTCGTTGGCAAACTCCACGAGTTTGCGTTTGGGCGTGGTTCCTGCCTTGTCGAAGTGCCCTTTCATGGGCTTGCTGGTGTGTTTTTCCTTAATATCGTCATAGGCAAGTTGTACAGCGGCATAACCATCTTTCTCTACTGTACGAATCTGCGTGACAACACACGGCCCAGCCTCAATAACGGTGCATGGGATATTCTTCCCATCAGCATCGAAAACGGAAGTCATTCCGATTTTTTTTCCAATTAATCCAGGCATTGGTTTTAATTAATTAAAAATTTGATAATCAATAAACTAAATATGTCCGCATATTTTTGCGGGCTGCAAATATACCACTATTTTTTTAATCTGCAACAATTTTCCTGATTTATCCGTTTAATTTCAAGCATATACCGCCCTCCTGACGAGGCCTCGTTCCAGGAACGCGCATCTCCAGTGTAGTTCGATAAAAACACCCTGGAACACCTTTTAAGACATGTTCCAGGGTGTATGGGCAGAGCCGTAGACTGCCTATCTTTCTCCACTTGTCTTTTTTGTCGAGAAAAGTACGGGTATACAGTGCGTTGTACTGACAGGCCTGCCGCCGATATAGCCCGGAGTCCAGTCGGGGGACTCGGAAACCGCCCTTATGGCCTCACTGTCTATGGATTCATGCACGCCTTTCAGGACCGAGACATCGGATACGCTGCCGTCCCTGTTTATCCTGAACTGCACAAGTACCCTTCCTTCTATATCCTTATCCGCGGCAGCCTCTGGGAAGTCCAGTTCGGTGGAAAGCCATCTGGCAAATTCCCGTCCGGTATTGTCGCCGTTGAACATTGGCGGTGTCTCCAGTCTGGAGTATTCATAGACTTTGTCATCGCCGGGCATCGGTCCCTTGCCGCTGTCGGCCGGGGTGAAGCTCATGGCGGCCAGAAGCAGGGGCAGGCAGGCAATGTAGGCCAGCGCC
>DVLA01000080.1 GCA_018715745.1 Candidatus Coprenecus stercoripullorum | reverse complement strand
TAGAGGCGGGAGGGGCGTTCGCACTTTCTCCCGTGTCGGAACAGCAGATTTATGACGGTCTGATAATGAGAAATTATAAATATCTGACCCAGGGAAGGACATCGCTCACGCAGACTCCGCAATACAATGTTTATGCGGAGCTTGATTTCAAGGACCCTCTTTCCGGCTGGTACCTGAAAGGAACGGGGATGTGGAATGCAAGCAGGTCGTTTGAACTTACGCGGTATTTTATCGGTAATTATATTGTAAACAAGGAGTCCGATGAAGTTACCGATTATTCATACGGAAGGGCGGATGTAGAAGTCTCCAAGGCCTTTCTGGAAATAAGCGGGAAGGTTACCGCCGGATTTTCCTTCGGGGACATGAAGTCGACCATCGTGCAGAACGACGGGGCGGGCGGAGATGTAAGAAGCAGGTATGACAATTATACATACAGCGGCATGTTGAGTTTTGTCGGTTCCGTATCGAAGTGGCTGGGTATTGCCTACGAGGGGCAATATACGTATTCCATCTACAGGACCGGCGGCGCTGTGGACGAGGGTGACAACCATTCCATGTCCCACTCCCTTACATTGACTTTCCATCCGTGCGAATCCGTGGAGATGGATTTGTCAGGAGAATATTATTTCGATAAATATGCGGACTACAGACCTGCGCAGACGGTGTTTCTCGATGCGTCTGTCTGGTATTACGTGTCCAGGAAAGTCCAGATATTCCTGCATGCAAAGAATCTTCTCGACAGGAGGACCTACTCCTATTCATACCTGAGCCCATTGCAGATTACCCGGTACGAGTACCGTATAAGGCCGCTCAATGTCCTGCTCGGTGTTCAGGTGAAGTTTTAGCTTCTGCTATGCTTGTGTTTGAAGCATAATGCAAACAGTATGGCTACGATAAGGGCGTAACCTGCAAATATCAGCCAGGACTGGCTCCATCCCTGCATTACGGCGTTCCAGTCGGTCATGCCGTCCGCAGCTGGAATTCTGCGGGCGTTTACCAGCAGGTTTACGATTTCCTGGGCCCCAAGTGTCCCGAAAGCTGCACCGACTCCGTTGGTCATCAGCATGAACAGCCCCTGGGCGCTTGACCGAATGGACTTGTCGGTGTTTTCGTTTACGAATAATGAACCGGATATGTTGAAGAAATCGAATGCCACCCCGTAGACTATCATCGACAGTATGAACAGCCATACTCCCGGGCCAGGGTTGCCGGCGGCGAAGAAGCCGAAGCGCAGTACCCATGCCAGCATGGCTATGAGCATGACCCATTTTATTCCGTAACGCTTGAGAAAGAATGGAATCAGCAGTATGCACAGGGTTTCGGAAACCTGGGAAATGGAAATGAGGATGTTCGAGTGTCTCACTCCGAATGTGTCCTGGTATTGGGAGAGGTTTCCGAAATCGGACAGGAAAGGATTTGCGAAACCGTTGGTTATCTGCAGTGCGACGCCGAGCAGCATGGAAAAGATGAAGAATACGGCCATTTTCCTTTGCCTGAACAGGGTGAAGGCTTTAAGCCCCATGGCCTCCACGATGCTCTTACGCTCTTTGGATGCAGATACCGGACATTCCGGAAGAGTGAATGCGTATACGGCTAATACAAGGCTCAGGCAGCCGGATACCATGTACTGTATGGAGCTTGCCTGGAATGGGACTCCGTCCGTGCCGGCAAGGTCTACGAACCACATTGCGCAGATGAAGCCTATCGTCCCCCATATCCTTATCGGGGGGAAATCCTTTACCGGATCCATCCCGTCCTTTTCCAGAATGGCATATGCTACAGAATTGGAAATCGCTATGGTAGGCATGAAGAACGCTATACTGAAGGTATACAGACTGAACAGAGGTCCGAACATGACCGTGTCGGCCGCAACCATGCCGTATGCCCCGGCCCCTATCATGCCGGCGGCGGCCATGATGTGGCACAGGCCGAGCAGTTTCTGTGCCTGTATCCATTTGTCGGCGATTATTCCCATTATGGCCGGCATGAATATGGAGACGATTCCCTGAATGGCGTAAAACAGTCCGATTTTCTCGCCCAGTCCGATGCTCCCGAGATACCTGCCCTGGCTTGTCAGATATGCCCCCCAGACTGCGAACTGGAGGAAATTCATGATTGTCAATCTGAGTTTTGTCCCCATAGATATGCTTTTAATGTTAATTGAAAATCCGTTGTTCAGGACAGCAAATATACGCAGAAGCCGAGAGCGGAGCAAACGAGCTTGCGCGATTTTGCTTGGCCGAGGCGTAACAGTATAAATGCCGAAGGCAAATATAGCGAAAAGTATACGCTCCGGAGCATGATGGAGGCAAAATGATTGCTTGTGCGGAAAATTTATTATCTTGGCCCTCAATTTGCAGTGACAACCGAACAAATTAAAATTAATATGAACGCATTACTCGAATACAACATCAATCCTCTTGTCGAGGCTTTGGGGAAGACCCCCGATAAGTTTACCAGGAAGGATATAGTCGATTACATTATCAAGAACGGGATAAGGATCGTGAATTTCCGTTATATCGCCGCGGACGGCAGGCTCAAGACCCTCAATTTCCCGGTAAGCAGCCGCCAGTATCTCGAGCAGATACTGACTTACGGGGAAAGGGTGGACGGCTCCAGCCTCTTCCATTATATCAGCGCAGGCTCGAGCGACCTGTATGTGATACCGCGTTTCTCGACGGCCTATGTTGACCCTTTTGCGGAAATACCTACACTCGGGATGCTTTGCTCCTATTTTACGAAAGACGGGCTTCCCCTGGAAAGTTCGCCCGAATATACATTGAAGAAGGCGCATGAGGCCTTTAAAAGGGTTACGGGATATACTTTCGAGGCCATGGGAGAGTTGGAGTTCTACCTGATCTATGATGATGACAACTGTTTCCCGGCCGAGAACCAGAGAGGCTATCACGAGTCTTCCCCGTTTGTGAAGACCGAAGCCTTCCGTACGGAAGCCATGAAACTCATTTCGCAGGTGGGAGGCAATATCAAGTATGCCCATTCCGAGGTGGGCAACTTCACCCTTGACGGGAAAGTTTACGAGCAGAATGAGATAGAGTTTCTTGTTTCACCCGTGGAATCTGCCGCCGACCAGCTGGTGATGGCGAAATGGATATTGCGCAGCCTGGCTTACCAGTGGGGGCTGGACATTACATTCGCACCCAAGATAACTGAAGGCAAGGCAGGAAGCGGGCTGCATTTCCATACCAGGATAATGAATGGCGAGAAGTCGGTAATGATAACGGACGGAAGGCTTTCCGACTGTGCCCGCAAGGCTATAGCCGGGTATATGAAATGCGCTTCGTCCCTGACGGCTTTCGGTAATACCAATCCCACTTCGTATTTCCGCCTTGTACCGCATCAGGAAGCGCCTACAAGCATCTGTTGGGGTGACAGGAACCGTTCAGTGCTGGTCCGCGTGCCTCTGGGATGGACGGGAGAAAACGACATGTCGGCAATTGCCAACGGATTCGAACAGGACAGGAATTTCGAGATGCCGGACAAGCAGACCGTGGAGTTGCGATCCGCCGACGGCTCAGCAGACATATACCTTATGCTTGCAGGCCTGGTTACTGCCGCGCGCATAGGTTTCCAGATGCCTGACGCCCTGGATGTGGCAGCCAGGACATACGTGGATGTGAACATACATGACAAGAAGAATGAAAGCACCCTTAATTCGCTCGACTCGCTGCCTTCGTCATGTGCCCAGTCAGCACAGGCACTGGAAGACAACAGGGAGCTGTATGAGGCGGAGGGCATATTCAGCCCTGAAATGATAGACGGCATAATCGGCAGGCTGCGTTCCTATAACGATGCCGATATACGCGAAGAGATAGCGAAAGACAAGGACCTGATGGGTGACCTTGTAAAGAAATACTATTATTGCGGCTGATTCGTAAATGAAAGCATGGCGGGCCGCGTCAGGAATCCATATTCCGGCGCGGCCTTTTTTCATGTATGCTACAGTACTTCCATTACCGCGCTGTCAGTGATCAGGTATCCGCTTAAATCGTCTTTTGAACGGATAAAGGCGAGGGCCCTGTCGGCCCCTATGACCATACAGTACGTAGCGTATGCATCCGAATATGCCCCGGGGTATTTTTTCCGGTTGGTTATGACCGTGGCGCTCAGAAGGTCCTGCTGTGCCGGATAACCTGATACCGGGTCGATGGAATGTCCGTATTTTTTCCCGTTCATTATATAGAACTTGCGGTAATTGCCGGAAGTGGTGATGCCGCAGTCCGTAAGCAGCAGGGTGTCCTGTATGGAACTTCCTGCAACATAGTTCCCTTCTATGGGCTTTTCAAGGCCGATTCTCCATTTGTCTCCATTGTAATTAAGGCCTTTGCATACTATTTCCGAACCTACCTCCACCAGATAGTCCTCTATGCCGAACCGGTCAAGTTCCATTGCTATCAGGTCGCATGTGTAACCCTGTGCGATGGCATCGAAACTCAACCTTACTCTCGGGTCGGATTTCACCAGTCTCCCGTTTTCGATTCTGACCAGGTCCATTCCCGTGAATTCCAGCAGCGAGTCTATTTTCCTCGAAGTGACTTCCTCATTCATGAGACTGTCGATTCCTCCCGTGCTGGAGAAACCGAATCCCCAGAAATCGAACAGCGGGCTGCCTGAGATGTCGAAAAGGCCGCCGGTCTCTTCGTAGATCCTTTTCGAGATTTCAAAAATGTTTATGAATATGGAGTCAAGCTGGCAGTCTTCGCCACGGTTTGTTCTGGAAAGTATGGATTCCCTGTTGTACCCAGATATCGAGAAGTCCACATCCCTGAGCGTCTTTCCTATGACCGAGGCTACAGAATCCTCGGACGCCCCTATCCTCGTCCCGTCCGACTTGTACGGGGAATAGATGATGTGGTATGACCCTCCCTGGGCATAGCCCCTTACGATTGTGTATTTTTTCTGTCCGCTGCATCCGGTAACGGCGGCTGCGAGCAGGGCGGCGGACAGGATGTACAGGAAATGTCTCATTTTATTGTCTGTAGTGGCATGATTTTGGTGCAAAACTAAGAAAATTTATGCAAATTTGCACCTCAGTAGTCAGATACGGATGAGAAAATTATTCAGATATTCAGCGGTTTTTCTTGCAGCTGCCATCGTTGCCGCAGCTTCATGCAAGAAAGAGGGTGAGGATGATCTTGCCTATATGTCCGGAAGCGTGGAGTATAATTTCCCTTCCATAGCCGTGACAGGCCAGATTATCGAGAGTACTGTCGGAGGGATAGTAAGTCCGAGGGATGTGACCTATTTCTGGACTTCTCCTGACCTGAATCTCGGGGAAAGCGATACGGTATATTCGAAGTCGGTGGTCATCGAAGTCCCGGATTCGGTAGGGGAATATACCATTTCAGTGGTGGCGACCCGCAGCGGGTATTATGCAAGCGTACTGACCAAGACGATGATGGCCATAGACCCTGACGGCAATTCCGTTTCCGGACTTGCCCAGGGGACAGGCACATTCGTGGATGAAAGGGACGGAGAAGAGTACAGGACACGGAAGTACGGCAGTCTCGAGTGGTTTACCGACAATCTCCGCTATGCCGGAGACAGCGATGCGCCGTGCGGTGTCGCTTATGAGAAGTCGGATGGCATTGCATATCTTTTCGGCCGGCTTTATTCCTGGAACGAGGCTACCGGAGGAGTGTCGGCCGAAGGGGCCGGCAACGGGCCGCAGGGGATATGCCCTGAAGGCTGGTCGGTACCTACGGCCGAGGACTGGGAAGAACTTTCAGGGGAGATAGGCGCGGCCGGCCCTATGGACTTTTACGATGACTGGTCCGGTCTCGGAAGCGCAGCCTCTGCGGAACTTACCCTTAACGGGGAGAAGATGTGGCCTTATTCTCCGGAGAACGGACATGACAACTCTTCCGGATGGAATGCGGTTCCCTCCGGTAATTCCAATAATTTCCATTCTACATTCGAGAATATGGGCACTTACGGAATGTGGTGGTCTTCCACCGAGACACCGGTCTCCGGGGAAAGCAGGGCGTCGTACAGGTATATTTACTACAACAGTGGGAATTTCAGCAACCATTATGTGGACAAGGACAGCTACGGGGTGTCCGTCAGATGTGTAAGGAAAGTACAATAATTTTACAGTTAAATATATAGAAGATGAAAATGAAGAAAGGCGTTCTGGCCGTTGTCATCGTTGCCGCACTGGCGGCAATCGTACTTATATGGGGTGTTAAATCTTACAATACCCTTGTTTCTAAAGACGAGCATGTCTCACAGGCATGGGCGCAGGTGGAGAATGTGTATCAGCGCAGGGCCGACCTCATACCAAATCTCGTTGCTACCGTAAAGGGATATGCGGCCCATGAGTCGTCCACTTTGGAGGCCGTGGTGGCAGCCAGGGCCAGGGCTACTCAGGCAACAGTCGATCCTGCCGGCCTGAGCAGCGAGGACATTGCCGAATTCCAGACGGCGCAGAACGAACTGGGGAATGCCATAGGACGCCTTCTCGTGTCGGTGGAAAGGTATCCCGACCTTAAGGCAAACCAGAACTTCCTTGACCTTCAGGCCCAGCTTGAGGGGACTGAGAACCGTATTGCCGTAGAAAGGAGGAATTTCAATCAGGCCGCAAGGGATTATAATACGTACGTAAGGCGTTTCCCTGCAAATATCGTGGCCGGAATGTTCGGCTTCGGGCCAAAAGGGTATTTTACGGCTGATGAAGGTGCGGAGACTGCCCCTGTCGTAAGTTTCGAGTAGAGTATGGCGGCTTTCCTGTCCAAGAAAGAGAGGGAAGGCATTGTGGATGCTATCCGCAGTGCGGAGATGGATACATCCGGTGAGATTCGCGTGCATATAGAGCCGGAATGCAAGGGCGATCCGTATCTTAAGGCCGCCTATGTGTTTTCCAGGCTGAAGATGTTCGATACGCAAAGGCGGAACGCCGTTCTCATATATCTTGCCTACAAGTCGCATAAATTTGCCATAATAGGCGATTCCGGCATAAACGAACTTGTCGGGGAGGGGTTCTGGAACGATGTGAGGGACGCCATGTCCGCTGATTTTGCTTCCGGCAGGTTCTCGGACGGCCTGGTATCGGCCATCCTGTCTGTCGGCAGAAAGCTGAAAGATTATTTTCCCTATCAGAAAGACGATGTAAATGAACAGAGCGATGAGATATCTTTTGGGGAATAGGCTTCTAACCGTTGCCTTGTTTTTTGCAATGGCCGCCCCTCTGTATCCGCAGATACCTCCAAGGCCTTCCGATGCGCGGGCCGTATCGGATTTTGCATCGGTGTTTACTTCACGGGAGAGAGCATACCTACAGAATGCCTTAGTGAGTTTCGCGGACAGTACCTCGAATCAGATTGTCATTGTTACAGTGGATGATATGGGCGGGCTTGAGCCTGCTGAATTCGCCTATGGAATAGGACAGCAGTGGGGTGTGGGCAAGGAAGGTTTTGACAATGGCATAGTGCTGCTTGTCAAGCCAAAGAGGCATGGGGGAAAAGGAGAGGTATTCATTGCGGTAGGCTACGGCCTTGAAGGCGCAATCCCTGATGTGACGGCAAAACGCATAGTGGAACGCGAGATGATACCGCATTTTATGGAAAATGATTATTACGGCGGTGTGGTTGCTGCCCTGGATGTACTCATGCCTTTGGCGGCCGGTGAAATATCCAGCAGGGAATATGAAGAAAGCGGGGACTATGGACCTGTTATCATGGTAATATTCTGTATTATCGTAGTCGCGTTGGCAGTTGCCGCCATCAGGAAGGGCGGCGGCCCGACTGATATAGGGCGTGGAGGAAGCCGCAGCGCGACCGTTGCCGATGCGATATTCTGGAGTACCCTTTTCGGCTCGGGTGGGGGCCGCGGCGGTATTGGCTCAGGAGGAACGGGTGGCTTTGGAGGAGGCTTCGGCGGAGGTTTCGGCGGCGGAAGTTTCGGCGGCGGAGGGGCCGGGGGCTCCTGGTGATGTCTCCCCGTTTTCAAACGCCCTGATGATTTTCGATACGAGGGGATGGCGTACCATATCCTCTCTTCCGAAATTTATTATGGCTACACCGTCTATGTCTTTTACCAGCTCCACCCCGCGCAGGAGGCCGGAGTCCCTTTTGTCGGGCAGGTCAATCTGGGTGGCGTCCCCGGTAACTATGAACTTGGCATTGCAACCCATGCGGGTGAGGAACATTTTCAACTGGCCCAAAGACGTGTTCTGGGCTTCGTCAAGTATTACGAACGCACTGTCTAAGGTACGCCCTCTCATATATGCAAGCGGGGCAATCTGTATGATGCCTTCTTCCATCAGCATCTGTAGCTTTTTGGGTTGTATCATGTCGTGCAGGGCGTCGTAAAGCGGCTGGAGGTATGGGTCGAGTTTGTCTTTCATGTCCCCGGGAAGGAAACCCAGCCGCTCTCCGGCTTCTACAGCCGGACGCGTAAGTATGAGTTTTTTAACTTCCCTGTTTTTCAAGGCTCTTACAGCCAGGGCTATTGCCGTATAGGTCTTACCTGTGCCGGCAGGGCCCAGGGCGAACAGAAGATCGTTTTTATAATATTCATCGACAAGTCTTTTCTGATTTCTTGTCCTGGCCTTGACGATTCTGCCTTCATTGCCGTAGACGATGTTGTACTGGTCCGGATTGTGTTCCGCGGATGCCGCCTGCCTTTCAATGTCTCTTATATCCGGGCTGTTGCCCATGTTTACCGCCTCTATCATTTCCTTTATGCGGGCCTCGAGAAGCCCGCATTCCTTATCGTCCCCGGAGAACGTGATTTCATCTCCGCGCGCCATTATTTTAAGGCCGGGGAAAAGCTCCCTGAGCCTGTCCAGTTTCGAGTCGTTAATCCCGTAAAGGGCGACGGGGTCGGTGTCCCCTATGTTTATATGTTTGACCGATGCCATCAGATTGTCGATAAAGTTTAAAACTGTCGTAAATATACAGTTTTTTTTGCTCTTAATATATTATTTGTCTACTTTTGTCAGATTATCAATGTCTAATGATTAATAAGATATGAGAAATTTGAGACTTGCAGCGGTGCTCGTTTTTGCTGCCGCACTTTTAACCGGTTGTGATTTCTTCCGTTCCATAGTGGGAAAACCTACTTCCAAGGACATAGAAAGGATGAGGCAAGAGGAGCTTGCCAAAGCGAGAAAACAGAGGGAGCAGGATTCCATCGACAGGATTAATGCACTGAAACTTCAGGAAGCAATGGCCAAAGAGAAAGAAGGCTATCTTGACGAGTCTGCCGGCCGCTACCATGTCGTCATAGGCAGTTTCAGGGTTTCAGACAATGCTGAAAAAATGTACTCCCTTCTTGAAAGGGAGGGATACAAGCCCTTTAAATTCAAGTTCAACAATGGATTTGAAGCCGTATCCGTAGCCGCTTTCGACAATTACAGGGATGCCCTTGACCAGATGTACAAGGTGATGGAGTTCCAGTATTGTCCCGATGATATCTGGGTGTATGACATAAGGCAGAACCTTCACGAGAAATATCAGGGCCAGAATCAGCAATAGAATTGTATATATATGAAAACAACAGCATTTACACAAAAACACATAGCCGCCGGCGCTAAGATGGTCCCGTTTGCCGGGTACCAGATGCCCGTGGAATTTACAGGCATAAACGAAGAGCACAATATTGTAAGAAACGGGGTAGGGGTATTCGATGTTTCCCATATGGGAGAGTTTTGGGTAAAAGGACCGAATGCGTTGCAGTTCATCCAGTATGTGACATCCAACGATGCCTCGCTGCTTTATCCCGGAAAGGTACAGTACGACTGCTTCCCCAACGGCAAAGGCGGTATTGTGGATGACTTCCTGCTTTATTGCATAGATTCCCAGACTTATCTTATGGTGCCCAATGCCGCGAATATAGAGAAGGACTGGAACCATCTGTGCGAGATAGCCCCCAAGTTCGGCATTACTCCTGGACGCGAACTCTACAATGCGTCCGACGAAATATGCCAGCTGGCTGTCCAGGGACCTAAGGCTTTGCAGGCCATGCAGAAACTCTGCAAGGAGAATGTCGTTGACATGGAATATTACACTTTCAAGAAACTGGAACTTGCAGGTATAAGCGTGATATTTTCCATTACCGGATATACCGGTGCCGGAGGATGCGAGATATATGCCGACAACAAGGATGCAGACAGGCTTTGGGATGCAGTGTTCAAGGCAGGGGAAGAATTCGGAATCAAACCTATAGGCTTGGGCGCGAGGGATACCCTGAGGCTTGAGATGGGCTTCTGCCTCTATGGAAACGATATAGACGACAGTACATCTCCCCTCGAAGCCGGCTTGGGCTGGATTACCAAATTCTCCGATGCCAAGGGCGATTTTATCGACAAGGAGTATCTGCTAAGGCAGAAGGCGGAAGGCCTTAAACGCAAGCTGGCCGGATTCGAGCTTATTGACAAAGGCGTGCCCCGTCATGGCTATCAGGTGTGCGACGGGAACGGAAATGTCATAGGCCATGTGACATCCGGTACCATGTCTCCTTCTTTGAAGAAGCCTATAGGGATGGCGTATATAGACACTCCGTCCTACAAGGCCGGCTCGGAGATTTATATCAAGGTGAGAGACAGGCTGCTTAAAGCCGTTGTAGTCAAGACTCCCTTTTATAAAGGCTGACAGGCGGTGAGGCGAGCCTTTCTGCCACTTGCCGTCCTGCTGTTCCTGTGCGGTGCCTTGCCGGCACAGGATGCCGGTACCTGTTCGCAACGGTTGCGCGGACATGTAGGGTTCTTTGCCTCGGACTCGCTTTCCGGACGTCTTGCCGGCACTTCTGGCGAACGACGCGCGGCGGATTACATATACGACAGACTGTATGAGGCCGGCCTTACCATGCTTGCCGACAGGTCCGGGCAGGACTTCTCCATAGTAAAGGGCGGGGATACCCTGCATTCGGCGAATATTGTGGGGATGGTGGAGGGCTACGACAGCGCGCTTAAGGGACAGTATGTTGTGGTGGGGGCGAATATGGACCATATCGGTACCAATATCCTTACCGTAGATGGCGGTGAAACGATTCAGGTCTACCCTGGCGCGAATGACAATGCGTCAGGGTTGTCCTGTCTTATAGAACTGGCCGAAAGGGTGGCCGGGACGTCTTTTCTCTTCCGGCGCTCTGTGGTTTTCGTCGCCTTCGGGGCTAAAGAAGAGGGAATGGCCGGTTCATGGTATTTTGTCAACCGCGCTTTCAGCCATACCGACAGCATAAGCGTTATGGTGGACCTCGTCTCTCTCGGGAAATCGGGGGAGTCCAATCCTTTCATATATTATACCTGCGTACCCAATCCCGATGTGAGCGGTTTTGTCAACAGAATTGCCGGCGCAGGCTCGTATTATGCGCCTTCCCATGGCGAAGGCACTGTGCTTCCCAACGACTATCTCACTTTCTACGAGAAAGGGATTCCGGTTGTCCTTTTTACAACCGGATCAAGCAGGACCAATCGTACGGTGAGGGATATTCCCTCAGGGTTGGATTATCAAAATATGGAGTATATTTGCGAATTTGTTTTCAACTTCATACGGGAGGCTGCAAATGCCGACTACATGGTCAGCCGCATTTCGTCGGAAGGGGAGGACCCTTTGGACAGGGTTTATACCCCATATGAAGTGGATAATCCTCCCGAGTTTTACCACGGGGACGAAAAGCGATTCCTGGAACGTTGGGTCTATACGTACCTGAAGTATCCGGAGATGCCTCTGTCCATGGGGATACAGGGGCAGGTGCTTGTGGAATTCATAGTGGAGAAGGACGGCAGTGTGTCGAATGTAAAGGCAGTGCGCGGTGATGATTATGATCTTGAAGACGAGGCGGTCAGGGTAGTTGCGGCGTCCCCGAAGTGGAAACCTGCCACTTTGGGGGGAGAGAAGGTCAGGGTCAAATATGTCATACCTGTCGAATTCAGGTTGAGGAAAAGGAAATAAACAGCTATACAGGATTATGGATTATAATTTCTCGGAAATTGAGAGAAAATGGCAGGACTATTGGGAAGCCAACGGTACTTTCAAGGTGGTAGAAGACCCTTCTAAGCCAAAGTATTATGTACTCGACATGTTTCCTTATCCTTCCGGGGCCGGACTGCACGTAGGCCATCCTCTCGGATATATTGCGAGCGATATATACAGCAGGTATAAGAGACTGCATGGATTTAACGTGCTGCATCCTATGGGATTCGATGCATTCGGGCTGCCGGCGGAACAGTATGCCATACAGACCGGCAAGCATCCTGCCGGAACAACATCGGAAAATATCGCCCGTTACAAACGCCAGCTGGGGCGTATAGGCTTTTCGTATGACTGGAGCCGCGAGATACGGACCTGTGATCCCTCGTATTACAAATGGACTCAGTGGGCATTTCTCAAAATGTTCGATTCGTATTACGATACTTTTGAGAACAGGGCAAAGCCGATCGGGGAACTCGTGAAAAGATTTGCGGCTGGCGGTTCGGAAAATGCCGGAGCTGTTTGCGGGCATTATCGCAGTTTTACCGCGTCCCAGTGGCACTCCATGTCGGAAAGCGAGAAGATGGAGATTCTGATGCAGTACCGCCTGGCATATCTTGGCGAGACGTCCGTAAACTGGTGCCCTGCCTTGGGAACGGTGCTGGCGAATGACGAGGTGAAGGAAGGGGTTTCGGTAAGGGGAGGCCATCCTGTCGAACAGAAGAAGATGAAGCAGTGGCAGCTCAGGGTTTCCGCCTATGCCCAGCGTCTGCTGGAAGACCTGGATTCTCTTGACTGGTCCGATTCCCTGAAAGACATGCAGCGCAACTGGATCGGCAGGTCCGAGGGAGCCGAGATAATATTCAAGACATATTGCGGTGAGAACGTTTATGACGTGACGGTATTCACTACGAGAGCCGATACTGTTTTCGGGGTTACATTCATGGTCCTCGCACCTGAAAGCGAATGGGTGGACCGCCTGGTTACCCCACAGATGAGGCCGCAGGTAGACGAATATCTTGCTTCCGTGAAGAAAAAGACGGAAAGGGAGAGAATGGCGCAGTCGCATAAGGTTACCGGTGTACAGACCGGCTCCTATGCAGTCAATCCGTTTACGCAGGAGAAGATACCGGTGTGGATCTCGGAATATGTGCTTTCAGGGTACGGGACAGGGGCCATTATGGCTGTTCCGGCGCATGACAGCAGGGACTATGCCTTTGCCCGCCATTTCGGGCTGCCTGTGATTCCGCTGATAGAAGGCTGTAACGTGTCGGAGGAGAGTTTTGATGCAAAGGAAGGAATCATGTGCAATTCCGGTTTCCTTGACGGGATGACGGTCAAGGAGGCTACAGGGGCAGCCATCAGGAAGGTGGAAGAGCTCGGCATAGGGGTCAGGAAAGTCAACTACAGGCTGCGTGATGCTATATTCTCGCGGCAGAGATATTGGGGGGAACCGTTCCCTATATATTATAAGGACGGAGAGGCTATGCCCATGGATATTTCCGACCTTCCCCTTGAATTGCCGGAAATAGACAGATTCCTGCCTACCGAGTCGGGAGAGCCGCCATTGGCAAGGGCGAAGGACTGGAGTTACCGTGGATATCCCATAGAGAAGAGTACAATGCCCGGTTTTGCAGGCAGCAGCGCATATTACCTGAGATATATGGACCCGCACAATGCAGACGCCCTTGTGGATAAGGCGAAAAACGCTTACTGGAGGAATGTGGACCTGTATATAGGCGGGACTGAACATGCTACCGGCCATCTGATTTATGCCCGCTTCTGGAACAAGTTCCTTTATGACATGGGTTATATATGTGAAAAGGAACCGTTTAAAAAACTTGTTAACCAGGGGATGATACAGGGCCGTTCCAGTTTCGTCTACCGTATCAAGGGAACCAATACCTTTGTGTCGTATAACCTGAAGGACAAATACGATACTACGGAAATCCATGTTGACATATCCCTTGTAAAGGATGACAGGCTTGATATTGACGGTTTCCGCAAATGGATGCCCGACTATGCGTCGGCCGAGTTTGTCCTTGAGGACGGGGAGTATGTCTGCGGGTCGGCCGTCGAGAAAATGAGCAAGTCCATGTTCAATGTGGTAAACCCCGATTATGTATGCGATACCTACGGTGCGGATACACTTAGGCTGTATGAGATGTTCCTCGGGCCCATAGAACAGTCCAAGCCGTGGGATACCAAGGGTATAGACGGTGTCAACAGGTTCCTTAAGAAGTTATGGAGGCTGTATTATAAAGGCGATGTGCTTGCAGTGGACGATTCCGAGGCAGGACAGGCTTCCATGAAGGTACTGCATACGCTGATAAAAAAGATTTCGGCGGACATAGAGGGATTTTCTTTCAATACGGCCGTAAGCGCATTTATGATAGCTGTGAACGAACTTTCGGAACTCAAGTGCAGCAGCAGGAAAGTCCTCGAACCGATAGCGGTGCTGCTTTCCCCATTTGCGCCCCACATGGCCGAGGAACTTTGGCATTCGGCTCTCGGGCATACGGAGTCCGTCTCATTTGCCGCCTATCCCGAGTATGATGCCTCGTATACAATGGAGGATACTTTCGAATACCCTGTTTCTTTCAACGGCAAGACCCGCTTTAAGATAACTCTTTCCAGGACAGTTACCAAAGAAGAGGCGGAAGCGGCAGTACTTGCGGACCCGAATACCGGGAAATATCTGGCCGGCAAGCAGGTCAAGAAAATAATAGTGGTGCCGTCGCGGATTATTAATATTGTAATATAATATGGAGATAAGGAACAAGTTCTTAAAGGGGCTCAAGGAGTATGTGGTCATTTCTTTCGGAATGTTCCTCTACTGTTTCAGCTGGACCTCGTTTCTGACGCCGCACGATGTGGTCGGCGGAGGCGTGGCCGGTCTTGCCGCCGTTATTCAGATTGCAACGGGCGGATTTGTGGAGATGTGGCTTCCGTACATGATAATCAATGTCGGACTCGTTATTCTCGGGACTATCGTGCTGGGCCGCGGCTTCGGATTCAAGACCATATACTGTATCCTGTTTGCATCGTTGCTGTACAAGATTCTCCCGGATCTTATACCGTGGGTGGCAGACATCTCCGAGCCTTTCCTCGTTGCCCTGGTCGGAGGCGCCATCGGCGCCGTAGGCATCTCCATTATCTTTACGCAGGGCGGAAGTACCGGCGGAACGGACATAGTCGCCCTGATAGTTTCCAAGTACAGGGAGGTGTCCCCGGGCAAGGTTTTCATGATATGCGATCTGCTCATAGTCGGCTCCATGGCTTTCGTGTCGAAGGAAAACGGCGGCGGGCTGCAGGCGGTGATATACGGTTACCTTCAGATGATGTCATTCTCTTTCTCGCTGGATTACATACTTATGGGAAGCAAGCAGTCTGTCCAGATGCTGATATTCTCGCCAAAATACCAGGAGATAGCGGATGCGCTGGTGAATACCATGGATCGCGGGGTGACTGCCTTTGACGGGGTAGGGTGGTATACCAAACATACGAACAAGATACTTATCGTGGTGGCGAAAAAGCATCAGCTCAGCGAGATAAACAAAGTCATAAAAAACATAGACAAAACGGCCTTTATCTCCGTGACGCAGGCTATGGGCGTATACGGAAGAGGCTTTGATGAAATAAAAGGAGGAGGAAAAATTCAATGGAAGCGAAAACAAAACGAATCCTTGGTATAGTAAATGACTATATCATAATAACACTTGGCCTGCTCAGCTATACGGCGGGCTGGGTCATTTTCGTCCTGCCGAACGAACTTGTCGGCGGAGGGGTTTCCGGTATCGGGGCCATTATCCAGTATGCAACAGGGATACCAGTGGCGTACTCTTTCTTTGTCATCAACCTGGTACTGTTGCTCATTGCCCTTAAAGTCCTCGGCAAGGGCTTCGGAGTGAAAACAGTGTACGCAATTGTCGTCGCATCCCTGTTCTTCAGGGTACTCCCCCTTGTAATACCGGAATCTTTTATCCGGGAGATAGCCATACCAAACGGCAAACTGCTCTGCGCCCTTATAGGTGGATGCCTTTCCGGCCTCGGGATAGGCATGACATTCAGCAAGGGCGGAAGTACGGGCGGAACCGATATAATCGCCCTGATGGTGACGAAGTACCGCAATGTCCCTCCCGGCAGGATAATCCTGCTTATGGATATTTTCATAGTGGGTTCGTCAATATTCCTTCCTTCGGAAGACGGCTTCGGGGTGAGAATAGCCAATATCATGTACGGCTATATCCTTGTTGCAGCCTGCGGCTTTACAGTCGACCTTTCTGTTTCCGGAACAAAACAATCCGTGCAGGTTTTCATATTTTCCAAGAAATACAGCGAAATCGCCGATATGATAACCTCGACAATGCACAGGGGAGTTACTGTTCTCAACGGTTACGGCTGGTTTACCAAAAATGACGAGAAGGTGCTTATGGTGATTATAAGGAAAGTCGAGTCCAACCAGCTTCTGTCGATGATAAAGCAGATTGACAGGGACGCATTCCTTTCTGTCGGTTCCGTAATGGGGGTTTACGGCAACGGATTCGACGCAATCAAGACAAAAAATAAAAAATTAAAAATATAGAAAAGCTCCTAAACGTCAGATTTTCTTTACAATCTGAATTATAAATAGTTTTCATTGTATTTTTGGTGTAAATTAACCACAACGC
>DVLA01000079.1 GCA_018715745.1 Candidatus Coprenecus stercoripullorum | reverse complement strand
CAAGGATAGGGTTGTTTTTCGTTCTCCTGCTCAGGATCTGGAGAACCCGCCTTATTTCCTCATCCCTGCCTATCACAGGGTCGAGTCTGCCCTCTTTTGCCCTCTGGTTCAGATTGACCGCATAACGGTTGAGGAAATCCTTATTGTTATTGTTTGCATTATTTTCCATGTTGTTCATTTTAAAATCTCCTTTCCTGCATAATCCGCAAAACGCCTGCCACGGCCTTTATCATGCCATTATGTCATTTTTTTACGTACTTTTGTAAATTATGGACTTTGAAGAAAGATTTCCGGAACTTCACGGCGGGAGGCTGCTTCCCGTAAAAGAATGTTTCTATACCATTCAGGGAGAGGGCAGAAACACCGGCATGGCAGCCTATTTCATAAGACTTGGCGGCTGTGACCTGCACTGCAAGTGGTGCGATGCAAAAGATACATGGAAAGCCGATTCTTCCGAAGCCGTACCCGTAGAAGAAATAGTTTCACAAATAGATACCTCCGTAGTCCGCAACGTCGTAATAACCGGCGGCGAGCCTTTGCGATATCCTTTAGGGCATTTGTGCGGGCTTCTTAAGGGCTCAGGGATTGGTACCTTCCTGGAAACTTCAGGGACAGAGCCCCTTAGCGGGCATTTCGACTGGATCTGCGTATCTCCCAAGAAACAGCGTCCGCCCCGGAAAGACCTTCTCTCCAAGGCCTCCGAGCTCAAGGTCGTCATTGCCGACGAAAGCGACTTCGCATGGGCGGAAGCCAACAGGGACTGCGTGCGTCCGGGCACACTGCTGTACCTGCAGCCCGAATGGTCGGTACTCCGGCAAATGGCCGCAACCGTAATAGACTACATCAAGTCGCACCCTGAATGGAGACTTTCCCTGCAAACTCACAAATATCTAAATATTCCATAACAAATCTACATTATGAAAATTTTAAGGACAATCGCATTCGCCGTTCTCGCGGGCCTGATAGCCGCCCCGGCAGCATCGGCACAGAAAAAGAAGAAAAACGCCGAAAAAGAGCCTGAAGGGTACATATTCGAGCATATCACGGAAGTACCGGTAACCCCCATAAAAGACCAGGCAAGTTCCGGTACATGCTGGTCATACTCGGCTCTCTCATTCTTCGAGTCCGAAATACTGAAAGCCGGGAAATGGCAGGACAGCCTCGACCTGGCCGAGATGTTCGTAGTTCACCACACCTATGCGGACAGGGCTGAAAAATACGTCAGGCTTCACGGGAAACTCAACTTCGGCGGAGGCGGTTCATTCGGGAACGTGCTTTACATACTCAGGGAGTACGGTATTGTCCCCCAATGGGAAATGGAAGGCCTCAACTACGGTACAGACCGCAACGTCCACGGAGAGCTGGATGCAGTGACAGCCGCATACGTGGACGCCATCATACAGAACCCCAACGGGAAACTCTCTACGGCATGGAAAGACGGATTCAAAGGCATACTTGACGCATATCTCGGAGAGATACCAGAGACATTCACAGTAAACGGCAAAGAATATACACCGGAGACCTACAGGGACGCCCTCGGCATAAATCCGGACGACTATGTAGACCTGATCTCATGGACGCATCTTCCGTATTATGAAAAGGCTTTCGTGGAAGTGCCTGACAACTGGCTTTGGGAAAGGGCCTGGAATATACCTTTGGACGACATGATCGCCATTATCGACAATGCACTTGAAAACGGCTATACCGTGGCATGGGCCTCAGATGTAAGCGAAAGGGGCTTTACCCGCGACGGGCTGGGAATCGTTCCCGACTACGAGAAACTGGAAATCAAGCTTACTGAAACAGGAAGCGACCAGGCACGCTGGATAGGTTCTGAAAACAAGGCAAACCTTTACAAGAAAGCATTCGAGGCTCCCTGCGATGAACTGGAAATCACGCCCGAAATGCGCCAGGAAGGTTATGACAACTATGAGACTACCGATGACCACGGCCTTCAGATATACGGCATAGCCCATGACCAGAACGGAAAAAAATACTATATCGTCAAGAACTCCTGGGGTAATGCCGGGAAATACGACGGGATATGGTATGTCTCCGAGGCTTTCGTAAGATACAAGACAATGGACATAATGGTAAACAAAAACGCCATTCCCGAAGATATACGCGAAAAAATGGGCATATAATTAAAAAAACGGCTTAAAATGAATCTTGGCAAGCATATACCGAACGGAATCACCTGCCTGAACCTTCTATCCGGAGGACTGGCCATTACGGCATCATTCGATGATAATTTCGACACGGCTCTGATATTCATTATCGCAGCTGCCGTATTCGACTTTCTTGACGGGCTTGCCGCCAGGATTCTGAAAGCCTATTCAGATACGGGGAAAGAGCTGGATTCCCTCGCCGATGTAGTGAGTTTCGGTCTGGCTCCTTCCCTTATTCTATATAACTTTCTCAAGGGATTCGACTGTGTAAATCCTTATATATGCTATGTCCCGCTGGCACTGGCGGTATTTTCCGCTCTCAGGCTGGCAAAGTTCAACCTCGATACGAGGCAATCCGAACAGTTCCTCGGGTTGCCAACCCCGGCTTCCGCGCTGTTCTCCGCTTCGATGGCAACGCTGGCTGTCCACTATCCATTCACGGCCAATCCCGTGCTTGCGAACAATTACGCCATAACAATCACGGTATGTATCCTCTCGCTGCTGTCCATAAGCAACATACCGATGATGTCAATGAAATTCAAGAATCTGAAATGGAAAGACAATGCAGGGCGCTATGTTTTCCTGTGCACGGCAGCCGTTGCCGGGTCTGCCATACCGGTTGCAGGAATACACTGGTCCGGCGCGGTATTCTTCATATTCTCATTCTATATACTGTGGAATATCGCTGCTCTGTCAATCAGCAAACTCTCTGACAAGTAACTCCATCTTCCGGTCCGCATCCGGCCCCTTCGTCCCGAAATAGAACTTTATCTTCGGTTCGGTTCCCGAAGGACGCACCGTAACGACCGAGCCGTCCTCGGAAAAGAACTGCAGCACATCCGATTTTGGAAGGCCGGTTTTTTCAGGGATGTTGTAGTCTATAATGCGGACTACCCGAGAGTCCCCAAGCATTTCAGGAGGATTGTTCCTGTAGCCTTGCATCATTTCCCTGATCTTCCTTACCCCGTCCACGCCTTTCATTGTCATGGACACCATCTTTTCCCTGTACAGCCCGTACTCGGCATAAAGCTTTTCCAACAGGCCGTATATGGTAAGGTCGGAATCGGCCGCCCATGCAGCGCACTCGGCCACAATGGCAGATGTCACTACAGCATCCTTGTCCCGGACAAACTCGCCGAGATTGAAGCCGTAACTTTCCTCTCCCCCGCAGACGAATGTCTTCCTGCCTTCATTCTCCCTTACGACTTCAGCAATATACTTGAACCCCGTAAGGACATCATACATCTTCACCCCGAAACTGTCGGCTATCGCCCTCATCAGTTCAGTGGTCACGATTGTCTTCACGCAATAGGTATCGGGAGTAAGTCTGCCCTCCTGCTTCCATCTCGAAAGCACATAATACGTAAGGACAGATGCCGTCTGATTGCCTGAGAGCAGTACCATGCGGCCCTTGCCGTCCCTGACCGCAACGCCCACCCTGTCGGCATCCGGATCGGTAGCAATGACAATATCCGCCCCCTTCTTCTCCGCAAGTTCCACAGCCATACTGAGGGCGGATGGATCTTCAGGGTTCGGGGAGGCCACAGTAGGGAAATTACCGTCACTCATATCCTGCTCGGGAACAGTATGGATATTCTCGAATCCCATCCTGCGCAGGGCCATGGGAACGAGTCTCACGCCCGTCCCGTGAAGAGGGGTATAGACTATCCCTATATCCTTGTGCCTCTCTACTGACCGGGGGGAAAGCGTCAGGGAAAGTATCGCATCCAGATATGCGTTGTCGGTTTCCTGTCCGATAATCCTTATGTAGCCGGCGGCATCGGCAGAGTGCCTTACCATCTCCGGTCCCGTTACCTTTCCGACCTCGGCTATTATGTTTGCATCATGCGGAGGGGTTATCTGCGCCCCGTCCTGCCAGTATGCCTTGTAACCGTTGTATTCCTTCGGGTTGTGCGAGGCGGTAATCATAACGCCGGCATGGCATTTATAATACCTTATTGCAAAACTGAGCTCCGGTGTCGGACGGATATTGTCAAAAAGATAGACATGGAATCCGTTGGATGCAAAGACTTCCGCAGTAATCCTGGCGAATTCCCTGCTGTTATTGCGGGAATCGTAGCTTACTGCCACCCTTATGTCATCTCCCGGAAAGGCTTTCTGAATATAATTGGCAAACCCTTGCGTAGCCATGGACACGGTGTACCTGTTCATGCGGTTCGTACCGACCCCCATAATGCCCCTCAGGCCGCCCGTACCGAATTCAAGATTCCGGTAAAAAGCATCTTCAAGTTCTTTTCCGTCTCCTTCCAACATGGCCTTCACCCGCATTCTGGTATCTTCGTCATAGGCGGGGGATGTCCACTCCAAAGCCTTGTTTATGTATGTAGTATCCATAAGTACAAAAATACTTAATTTTGTAGTACAATGAATAAAGAGCTGGAAAAATTCATTATAGAGCACGAAGGATGCGACCCGTACGCCGTAGCCCTGGAGAAAGACAGGTATCCGGGCATCGATATAAGCCTGGCTGCAAAGTGCATAGCTGCCAGGTCGATTATAAGGAAGAAAGTCCCGTCATGGTACAGCTTCCCCTCGCTTGTCTACCCGTCCATGACAAGTATCGAGCAATGCAGCTCCGAAGCCACGGCACGGTACAAACAGCGTTTCATGGAAGGCTGCCGCAAAATGGCCGATATTACGGGAGGGATGGGAGTGGATACGTATTTCCTGTCGCTCAAAGCATCAGATGCAGACTACTACGAAAAGGACAGAACCCTTTGCGAGGCAGCAAGGCACAATTTTCATGAATTAGGCATTAATAACATTAATGTTATTAATGAAAACATTTCTGTTACCAATATACAGTCCATAAAAACAGGATATTATGACTTTATATACATAGACCCTTCCAGAAGGGACATGCACGGAAAACGGGTTTATTCCATCAAAGACTGCAGCCCCGACATATCGGTGCTGGTACCTGAATTAAGGAAATGCTGCGGGAGGATTCTGGTAAAAATATCCCCGATGGAAGATATTTCCGAGATACTGAGGACGGTATCTGGCATAACGGAAATTCACACGACAGGATACGGTTCCGAATGCAAGGAAATGCTGCTGCTTGTCGGAAGCGGAGAAAGCGGCGGATGCATGCTGACAGCATACGACATAGACTGCGGTACCGGAATAAGTTTCACTCTTTCCGAAGAAAAGTCGGCCGCAACCGAATTCGGGTATCCCGAGCCAGGCTGCTTCCTCTACGAACCGTCACCGGCCATACTGAAGGCAGGCGCATTCAAGACCGTAGCCAAT
>DVLA01000078.1 GCA_018715745.1 Candidatus Coprenecus stercoripullorum | reverse complement strand
CGGTTATATTGTGTCTTATCCAGTAAAGGGTCCCGAGCGGGTGAGATGAGGCCACGTGCTTCATGAACATCCTTATCAGGAAAGCAGGTGCGAGGGGGGCGAGTGAGAAATACCACGGGAGGGATTTCTTCATCCGCTTGAAATATTCGGAACTGTCGATGTTTTCTCTGAAGTGCAGCCACTCTTCGAGCCTGTCGGCATCAGTGTACCATTGTCCGTGGAAATTCCTTGTCGCGAACCAGTTGGGCCTGAATATCTTTTCCACCGGAGGACAGTTGATGCTTCCCAAAAGCAGTTTTTCGAATTCATAGTTCGTCAGTCGGTAGGACGGGCCGCTGCTGAGGTTGTAGAAATTTCTCCAGAACTCATCCGGAAGCCCGTCTTCGCATATATTGGCGAGAACCCTGGCGGAGTCTTCTACGGTGCTCCATTCCAGCACTCCCTTGAAAGGGACGTGATACGTAATGGGGTCGTTGGCCTTTTTTAGGAGGGCAGGGTACAGCATGCCGCTCTGCCTTACGGATACCCACTTTCTCAGTCCGGATTCGGCAAAAACCAGTTCCGCAATACATTTGGAGACGGAGTAGAAGTCGAATACGCTCGTGTATACAGGGTCACCGCATCTGCCCCAGTGGTTGGGCGGAAGCCTGTTTCCGGTCTGAGCCACGGAACCGATATAGACTACGCCTATCTCATCCCTGTCAGGCTGGGCCTTGACCGCCCTTACTATGTTTTCGGCTGCGGTTATGTTTACGCGCATTGTCTCTTCCGGATACATGTCGGCCTTCGGGGATACCATCCCCCCCACGTGCAGTACATAGTCCGCCCCCGTGACGCCCTTGAGGACATCTTCATAATTGCACAGATCCCCCCATATTATTTTCAGGCATGGCTCTGAAAGATGTCCGGCCAGCAGTTTCCTGTTTTTCGCGCTGTCCCTGGCGAGGATTACTATGTCGAACCTGTCTTTCCGCCTGAGCAGTTCGGTAAGGCCGCCGTATCCCATATTGCCGGTGGCGCCTGTAAGGAATATCGTCTTTTTAGTCTTCATCTATCAAGGAAGGGTCATCATCGGCCCAGATTTCAAAAAACAGGGGCGTATAGCCAGGGATGGAACTGTTGCCTTCATTCCCGTAGCCAAGGTCGGAATAGAAGCATACGACAGCCTTGTCGTTGTATCTCATTCTCCACAGCGCTTTCGAGAAACCCGTTACGAAAGAGTTCTCGCTTATGGCGTCATCCTCATTCACGTAATGGGTAAACCTTGTAGTAGAGTAGGTTCCACCATTGTACAGTCCGTATTTTTTCGCCGTGTCCTCAACGTTGGTGTCGAATACCTTTCCGTTCAGATATCTTCCTATATACCAGACGTCGAGATAGTTCATGTTTTTCAGCGTATCCCCTCCGCCGTCATGGTATCTGTAGAAATAGAATCCGTATTCGGTGGAATCCGTTTCGGGGAAGCCGGCCTCGACGAACTTTTCAAGTTCGCCTATCTGATACTCGGTCACGTTTTCTATAAGGGAGTCGGCCCATATATCGTATATGGATGTCGAGCCTTCACTTCCGCTTATGGAACTTCCGGCTTCCGTACCAAGCAGCCATGCCGGTATGATGGATTTGGTATACCCGCCTTCCCTCATGCTTTCCAGCACTTCCCTTACACCGGCGGAACAGTCGTGGACAAGCCATATTCTCGGCCCGTAGTATCTGGACGGGGAATATTCGCCGAGCTGCCTTGCGGTGTCTTCGGATGAGTAGGAATATATTGTCCCGTTAAGGTAACTGACCGCATAACGCAGCATTACGTAGGTGGAATCCTGGATGCCGCCTCCGTTCCCGGGACGGGATTCCACAATGTACAGTCCGGAACCTGTCGGTTCGGCCCCGGGGTAGTGCGTCTCGATATAGGCCTCCAGTATCCTGCGCTGTACCGAATCGGCGCTTTCATCCTTTTCTTCAGCACAGGATGAAAATAAGGCGGGCAGGATGACGGCAAGGGCAATATATCCTATGATGGTATGTTTCATTTCAGTTCTTTATGATTTTTTCTATCCATACTTCGTAGGCCAGGGCCGACATTTTGGGTATGTTGTACAGCCTCTCGTTATAGAATCCGTATTGGGCCGAGAATACTATTATGGAGTGTTCACCCTCCCTTACACCGGAAAGTCCGTTTTCCAGACCGCTGACAAGCCTCCCCCTGTCGAACCTGATTTTCCGGACCGAGTAGTCTGCACCGGTTACCTGGAAATTGTTCTGTTCGGCTACTTCCCTCAAATTCGTGTCGAACAGTTGGGACGGAGACGATGTGAAAACGTATCCGGCATAGTAGAAATATAGCGAGTCCCCGAATTCCAGGGAGTCGGGCCCGCTCCCGTGTCCTATTACTATGCGGTTGGAACCGTTCTTCCGGATTACCGTGCTGTCTGCATACCTGGAATTGATGTAGCTGTCTATGCTTGACTCCTGGTTGGCTATAGTCAGCTGCAGGTCCTCTTTGGCGCATGATGACAGTACGGCCATGGCGGCAATGATATGCAATATGGCTTTAATCATTTTCATTTCCTGCTGCTGCCCCTTTTTTTAGCAAGAACCGTTCCAGAGATGAGCGGTAGTAGGCCGGGACATCTTTCAAAGGTATTGTGAGTTTCCCCCCGGAAGCATTTCTGTGTCCTCCGCCGTTGAAAAACATTCCTGAGAGTTCGTTGACGGGAATGTCTCCCTTGGAACGCAGGGAAACCCTTATGTTGTCCTCATATTCCGTAAACAGGGCCGATATGCCTATGTTCTTTATGCCGAGCGGCATGTTGACGAGCCCTTCGGCGTCCCCGGTCTGGAACATGAACCGTTCCTTGTCCTGCATGCTCAGCAGCATGTAGGATGCTCCGAATTCCGGCAATACGGTCATGCGCTCATAAAGCATGTACCCCATAAGCCTCATCCTGTTTTCGGAATACGACCTGAATACTTCGTTGTTGATCTTTCCGAGGTCGACGCCGTTTGAAATAAATTCCGAGGCGGCTTCGAAAGTACTGGGAAATATGGAATTGTTGAAGTTGTTCGTATCCGTCAGCACGCCTGTAGCCAGTGGCGTCAGCACTCCTTCGGGAATCCTGCCCGGCCTGGCCATCTCGCGCAGGGTATAGAACATCAGTTCGCAGGTAGAGGAAATCTCTGTCGTGCTTATGTGCCGGCAGCCTTCAGGGTATCCGCCGGTATGGTGGTCTATGAAAAATATGTTCTCCGCACCGTGCTTCTCCATGTATCCTGCAAGCGTTTCCGTCATGTGTTCTGTCCTGCCGAAACTGTTGAAGTCCGAGCAGATGACCATGGCGCTGTCCATGATGAGCCTCTCCGCCCTTTTCCTGTCGCTGTCGTAAATCACAGCACGGCCTTCAGGGTCGAGGAAGTCCAGGAATGACGGGTACCTGTTGGGCAGTATCGGGACGGACTTCAGCCCGATCCGTGAAAGGAAAATGTGCATGCCCATGACGGAACCGACGCAGTCGCCGTCGGGATTGTAATGCCCTATGACAGCTATGCCCCTTTCTCCCGAAGCCTCGACCATTTCCTTGAGTATCGCGGCATTGCCGCGTACATGCGCGCTTACCTGATTTCCATCCATATTCTGCCCTTGAGAGGTGAAACCGTAAAGTAGAATGCAAAATTAAAAATATATTGCAAGTCCTGATTATTATTTATATTTTTGTCCTCAAAATACATTGACTACAGAAAGAATAATTTAACGATACTACTGAAAATGAAAACATTGGTAAAGGTTTTGACCTACGTGGTTTTCCCCCTGATCATTATTTTACTCGTATACCTTAATTATGACAGCGTAATGCAGCCCGTAAGATTCGACAAGGAGGTCGCCAGAAGGTCTGACGTGGCAATAGGAAGGCTGGTAAGCATAAGGACTCTCCAGGATGCGTACAAGTCCGAGAACGGCCGCTTCCTCTCTACTGCCGATTCGCTGATAGATTTCTACAATAACGGACAGATTACCGTGGTGCGCCAGATAGGCTCCATGGATGACTCCCTTGCGGTGGCTCAGAACCGCGTGCGCAGGGACAGCATCAGGATATTCGTAAGGGATACCCTCCTGAAGGACATCAAGTTCCCTATCGACTCCATCAAATACATACCTTTCTCCGGAGGTGATACTATAAGGATGGCATCAGTTACAAGAGTCGTTTCAGGTGTCAACATACCCCTTTTCGAGGCTGTAATACCTTATGACATACTGCTCAGGGGACTTGACAGGCAGAGCATCATCAACCTGAAGGACGAGCAGAACAAGTACGGCAGGTATCCCGGACTTAAGGTAGGGGATATAGAGAATCCCAATAATAACGCAGGTAACTGGGAATAGACGATGTCTGTCTCGGCTGACAGATTAACCATTCAACTCGGTTTGAATGGTTTTTCTTTTAAAATAGAGCTTCCGGACGGGACGGTCCGTGACAGCGGCAGGACGGTTTTCGAGTCTCCTTTAGAAGACCTGGCTGAAATCGAGGATTCGGTTGTCGCCCTTTTTGACGGCAATGCTTCCGTGCGTGGGCGACACTCGGCCGTGGATGTCTTTTGCGATACATGGAAATATGCGATGGTGCCGTCTTCCATGTTTTCTGACGGTGATGCCCAGGCGGTGCTTTCTTCCCTGTACGGCGCGGAATGCCGGGAGGACGCCCTTTTTTGCCGGACACCCCGTTATGATGCCGTAATCGTGTTTCCCATACCTTCTTCCATTGTGGATTTTATAGGGGGAGTTCATGAAAACGTGCGTTTCTATCCCGCCGTCAGCCGCCTGTTGGATAAAATAGGGGAGATGGAGGCAAATAACCGCATGGCGGCGTATTTTTCAGGCTCCCGTATGGCCGTGGCTGCTGCTGAACAGGACAGGCTGCTGCTGTTGAATACGTTTGACGCGGAAGACAATGCAACGGCACTGTACTATCTGCTGTTAGCCGCAAGGGAATCGATGCTCAATCCGGGACATACGTCTCTGTCTTTGTTCAATGCCGTGCCTGACAGCCTGCCTGAAGCAGTCTCGGGCTTTTTCTCGGACGTTGTAGCAAAGAGGGAGGGCCTTTTATGAGAATTATCGGAGGCAGCCTAAAGGGCAGGGCAATAAACCCGCCGTCCGGCTTCTCCGTGCGGCCTACTACCGATTTTGCAAAAGAGGGGCTTTTCAATACCCTTTCGAGCGGCTTCTCTCTTGAAGGAATCAATGTCCTGGACCTGTTTGCAGGGACAGGCTGTATTTCCTATGAATTTGCTTCCCGCGGGGCTTCCCGGGTCTATGCGGTGGAAATGAATCCTGTACATGCGTCGTTCATCAAGAGGACAGCTGCCTCTCTCGGGCTTGATGCGGTCAGGACAGTGCGGCATAACGTATTCGATTTCCTTAATCTGTGCAGGGAAAGTTTCGACATCATATTTGCCGATCCTCCGTATGCAATGAGCGGGCTGGATACCCTGCCCGAGAGAATATTAGGCAAGCGGACGGGGGAGAACGGTCCCGGACTTCTGGCTGACGGGGGACTTTTCATCCTTGAACATCCCGCATCATATTCTTTCCAGTCCTTTCCCGGATTCGAAAAGGAAAAGAAGTACGGCAACGTGCATTTTTCATTTTTCCGGCAGAGATTTTGATCCAGCGGATATTTGCCGGGTTTAAGCGGAACAGCATGTTGGCGTTTCGTCCGAGACGGCAAAGTGCAAAAAAAATTTGCAGATAAGTAAAAACACCTTATCTTTGCACTCCCTTTCAGGGAAAAACGGTGCGGTAGTTCAGATTGGTTAGAATGCCGGCCTGTCACGCCGGAGGTCGCGGGTTCGATCCCCGTCCGCACCGCAAGGAAGCTCCGAAAATGTTCGGGGCTTTTTTGTTATACTTTACATTTTCCGTATGGCGGGAACCCCCGACTTAACCTTGCCTTTTCAAATAATTGTATGTCAACATGTTGTCGGGATGTGGCTGAAAATTATTGTTCCGAGCGACATCCACGTGGACTTCGCTCGGAACATGATTAGTAGATAATTGCAATGGTGTTGGCCAAATGCCCGCGTTCCCGGTTCGACATTTTACAAATTGTCGATAAGCTCGAAGGCGCCATTCCACTGGCCGCTCCATACGAAGCCGAGATCGTCTTCGATTCCGAATGAGACCGAATAGGTGCCGTCACCGTTGTTGTTCAATATGAAATCTCCTTCAATCGCCGGGGCGTATTCCCGAGGATTGCCGTCGGAATCGAAATCAGAGAAGAAGAATGAACCTGAAAGTTCCCCGTTTTCATTACGATAGCCTGTTATATATTCCCCTTCCCACGGGTCGTCATTGTCGACCGTTGCGTAGTATTCATACGAGGGGACTCCTTTGGAAAAATCGCCTCCTGCGCTTGCAACGTTGAATCTTACGGC
>DVLA01000077.1 GCA_018715745.1 Candidatus Coprenecus stercoripullorum | reverse complement strand
CAAACTATTAGTGTTGAGTGTAATTTACAGAGCGGCTTGTATCTATAGGGAACTTTATGGTCACAAATTATAGTGAATACCGATTAAACGATTTGATAATCAATTAAATGTTGATTATATTTTGGTTCAAGCGTGGTACTTATAGCCGCCATGCTACCGATGTCCTCAGCGCTGCAGAAAACCGGGGCATCCGGCATGATATCCGGACTTCTCGTAGAGGGACTCGGTTCATACGGCCCTTACGCTCTCATGGCCGGGATATATTTCACAACATCGCTCATGACCATGTTCATAAGCAATACCGCCACAGCCGTGCTTATGGCCCCGATTGCCCTAAGCAGCGCAATCGGGATAGGGGCAAGCCCGACACCTTTCCTGTTTGCAGTGACGGTCGGGGCAAGCATGTGTTTCGCTTCCCCTTTCTCTACCCCTCCGAACGCCCTCGTAATGCCGGCAGGGCAATATACCTTCATGGATTACATAAAGGTAGGATTGCCGCTGCAAATCATTATGGGCATAGTAATGGTATTCGCCCTTCCCGCACTTTTCCCTTTCTGAGTCCCGAAAATGTCCCGAATTTTGCATATCTTTGGCTACAGAAGCTAATTTGAGTACAAAATAACTGATCCGTATGCAAGACAAACTGCAAGAACTGACTGACAGACTGTATAATGAAGGTCTGGCAAAAGGTAAGGCCGAAGCCGAAGAGCTCAAGGAGGGTGCAAAGGCCGAAGCCGGAAGAATCATATCCGAAGCCCGGAAAGAAGCCGGAAATATCATTGCCGCCGCCCGCAAAGAGGCGGAAGACATAAAAGCCAAATCGGCAAACGATATAAAAATGGCATCCGAGAATACGGTCTCGGCGCTAAGGCAGCGCATAGAAGGCTGCATCCTGACCCAGGCCCTCTCCGCCCCCATCGGCAAGGCCCTTTCCGACGAAGATTTCATCAAGAGCATAATAACCACGTTGGCTGAAGCTTTCAAGGCCGGCAATCCCGAGGCCGTAGGTCTCGAAGCCGTACTTCCAGAAAAGACCGGCAGCGAACTCATTGGCTTCATAAGGGGGAAAATTTCCGAGATAATGGGAAAAGGCGTTGAAATCAGCCTGTCCCCGCATATAAACGCCGGTTTCAGAATAGGTCCCAAGGAGCAGGGATACCTGATAAGCTTTTCGGACGAAGACTTCATGCGGATATTTGCATCATATCTGAGGCCGGTAACAAAGAAGATCCTGTTCGGAGAAAAGGCATAGATGGACAATTACTATTATATAATTGCAGGCCTGCCTCTTCTTCAGGGAGATTTTACAAACTATAAATTCTCATACGCCGGGACGTCGGCTGCCATAAGGGAGCAGCTGTCAGCAAAGGACAACAGGAAGGTTGACTGGCTGGAATTCGGTTTCAACCCGGACAACCTGTCCGCACACTTCTACTCTGCCGTCGGGAGATGCGGATCGGCATTTCTCGGCAAATATTATGATTTCGACAGGAAAATGAGAAATGCCTGCGTACTTCATATTGCCGGAAAGGAAGGCAGGGACGCATCTTCGTACACCATAGGGGAAGCCGATACGGATTTCGAAGAGTTTCCGAAGCTTGAAAGGATACTCGGAACAGAGGACATCCTTGAAAGGGAAAAGGGGCTTGACATGTTGAGATGGGAGAAAATCAACTCCCTTACGGCTTTCTCCACTTTTGAAATGGACACAATCCTCGCTTTTCTTGCAAAAGGGCACATAGTCCGGAGATGGCTCGACATGGACAAGGGGAAAGGGGCGGAGATGATGGCCCGTTTTCTTGCAGAAGTAAGAAGTACGTTCAACCTGGAAACAGTGAATAACCAAATCAACAATATATGACTGAAAACAACAGGACCACAGGGACAGTCAAAGGGATTGTCTCGAACCTTGTCACGGTAGAAGCGGACGGACCGGTGTCACAGAATGAAATATGCCATATCCTCATCGGGGATACCAGATTAATGGCAGAAGTCATAAAGGTGAACGGCAGAAATGCCTCGGTGCAGGTATATGAAAGTACCAGGGGCATGAGGTGCGGTGACAGGGTCGAGTTCGAAGGCCACATGCTTGAGGCTACCCTCGGGCCGGGACTGCTGTCCAGCAATTTCGACGGCCTGCAGAACAACCTTGCAACGATGAAGGGGGTGTTCCTCAAGCGGGGTGAATATACGGACCCGCTCGACAGAGAAAAGGAGTGGGACTTCTCCCCTATTGCCAAGGCAGGGGACACGGTGCGCGCTGCAGACTGGTTAGGGGAAGTCACGGAAGGATGGCTGCCCCATAAGATCATGGTACCTTTCTCATTCAAGGGCGAGTATACGGTAAAGTCCGTAGCCTCTCCCGGCAAATACAGGATAAATGACACTATAGGGGTCCTTGTTGACGGCAACGGCAACGAACGCGCGGTATCCATGGTCCAGAAATGGCCTGTCAAGATAGCCGTAGGCTGCTACAGGGAAAAGCCCAGACCGTACAGGATAATGGAAACGGGGGTAAGGTGCATAGACACTTTCAATCCGATAGCAGAAGGCGGTACCGGTTTCATACCCGGGCCTTTCGGCTGCGGCAAGACCGTGCTCCAGCACGCCATAGCCAAGCAGGGAGAAGCAGATGTGATTGTCATGGCGGCATGCGGGGAAAGGGCCAACGAGGTAGTAGAGATATTTACCGAGTTCCCCGAACTGACCGACCCGAGAACTGGGCGTTCCCTTATGGAACGTACCACCATCATCTGCAACACCTCCAACATGCCGGTAGCCGCAAGGGAGGCTTCCGTCTATACTGCAATGACAATCTGCGAGTATTACAGGGCCATGGGCCTAAGGGTACTGCTTCTGGCAGACTCCACTTCGAGATGGGCCCAGGCATTGAGGGAAATGAGCAACCGCATGGAGGAGCTGCCCGGTGCGGATGCATTTCCGGTTGACCTGTCATCGACCATATCCAACTTCTATTCAAGGGCAGGAGTGGTAACCCTCAATAACGGCAGGAGCGGGGCAGTCACATTCATCGGCACCGTCTCGCCGGCAGGGGGAAACCTGAAGGAACCTGTAACCGAGTCTACGAAAAAGGCGGCCAGATGTTTCTATGCGTTGTCCCAGAGCAGGGCGGACAAAAAGAGATACCCGGCCATAGACCCTGTCGATTCCTACTCAAAATACCTGGAATACCCGGAAATCCGGAACTACATGAGAGAAAAGATATCCCCAGGGTGGATAGAAATGGTCATGCAGGCAAAAAACATCGTACTGCGCGGCAAGGAAGCCTTCGAGCAGATAAACATACTCGGAGATGACGGCGTTCCGGTCAGCTATCATGAAAGGTACTGGAAGTCCGAACTCATCGACTTTATAATCCTGCAACAGGACGCATTCGACAAGGTGGATTCGTCTACCCCCATGGAAAGACAGGAGTTCATGCTTGGCAAAGTACTGGAAGTATGTAACAGGGAACATGAATTCAACACATTCGATGAATGCACTGCATTTTATAAGGAACTCATAAACCTGTTCAGACAGATGAACTATTCCGAATACAAGAGCGATTCTTTCAATAAATATTTAGCACAAATCGACAACTTCACGAGCCATGACAAATAAAGCGTTCCAAAGGATTTATACGAAACTCGAAGCCATTACAAAAGCTACCGTTTCAGTCAGGGCCCAGGGCGTTTCCAACGACGAGCTGGCCACCGTAGCGGGCCGTCTCGCACAGGTAGTGAAAATCAAGTCAGAACTCATAACGCTTCAGGTTTTCGAAGGGACAGAAGGCATACCTACCGATGCCGAGGTGGTTTTCTTCGGTGAGCCCCCTGCCCTGAATGTAAGCGAGGCCCTGGCAGGCAGGTTTTTCAATGCCTACGGGATGCCGATAGACTCCGGCCCGGAGGTTGAAGGCGAAAGGAGGTTCATTGGGGGCCCGTCAGTCAACCCATACAAGAGAAAACAGCCTTCAGAGCTGATTCCCACTGGAATAGCCGGAATAGACCTGAACAACACCCTCGTATCAGGTCAGAAAATACCTTTCTTCGCCGACCCGGACCAGCCATACAACCAGGTTATGGCCATGGTCGCATTGAGGGCGGACGTGGACAAAATCATCCTCGGCGGAATGGGACTTTCCAACGACGATTACCTCTATTTCAAGACAATGTTTGAGAACGCCGGCGCCCTTGACAAGATAATAAGTTTCGTAAACACCACGGAACAGCCTCCGGTAGAAAGGCTTCTCATACCGGACATGGCCCTTACTGCTGCGGAGTATTTTGCGGTGGACAAGAATGAGAAAGTCCTTGTCCTGCTCACAGACATGACCCTGTATGCCGACGCGCTGTCTATTGTAAGCAACCGTATGGACCAGATTCCGTCAAAAGACTCCATGCCGGGTTCGCTGTACTCCGACCTTGCAAAGATCTATGAAAAGGCAGTCCAGCTGCCTTCAGGCGGCTCCATAACCATAATAGCGGTAACAACGCTCAACGACGGTGACATAACACATGCCATCCCCGACAACACCGGGTATATTACCGAGGGGCAGCTGTTCCTGAGACAGGACACAGACACGGGAAAGGTAATAGTGGACCCGTTCCGCTCCCTGTCCCGCCTTAAACAGCTCGTTATAGGCAAGAAAACCAGGGAAGACCACAACCAGGTCATGAATACGGCCGTAAGGCTGTACGCCGATGCGGCAAATGCAAAGACCAAACTGGAAAACGGATTCGACCTGAGCGACTATGACAACAGGTGTCTCGACTTTTCAAAGGAATACTCCGACCGCCTGCTTGCCATAGACGTGAATATTTCCATAAATGAAATGCTCGACACGGCCTGGGAACTGTTCGGGAAATACTTTTCAAAGGCTGAAACAGGGATAAAGGAATCACTTATAGAGAAATACTGGAAAGATGCCCGTTAAGTTCCAATATAACAAGACATCCCTTAACGAACTGAACAAGCAGCTCAAGATACGTACAAGGGCGCTGCCGACCCTCAAGAACAAGGAGTCGGCACTGAGGCTTGAAGTCAAGAGGGCAAAGAAACGCTCTGACGAGCTTCAGGAGCAGCTTGCCGCAGCCCTTGACGGCTACGGCTACCTCGCCGGACTGTGGACGGAATTCGAACCGGGGCTCATCGCCGTCAGGGATGTAAGGGTGGAGACCATGAAATTTGCGGGCGTAAAGGTTCCGGAGTTAAGGGAAATCCTGTATGATGTAAAGGATTTCGACCTGTTCCGCAAACCGGTATGGTACAGCGAAGGGATTGCCATTCTCAAGAATCTGGCCAGAATAGGGATAGAATCGGAAATATGCGCTGAAAAAAGCAGGCTGCTTGACTATTCAAGAAAAAAGACCACCCAGAAAGTAAACCTGTACGAGAAAGTACAGATACCCGGTTATCACGAAGCCATATTGAAAATAAAAAGATATATGGAAGATGTGGAAAACCTGTCCAAGGCATCCCAGAAGATTGTCAAGAACAGGCATGATATGGAGGAAGAGGAGGAAAACAGATGATAACGAAAATGACTAAATACTCCATCATCCTGCTCACAAGCGACATGGATGATTTTCTCATCGGACTGCAGGAATTGGGGATGATGGATATTACACGTTCGGCCAAACCTGTTGACGAGAGAGCTATGAGCATGTTCGACACCGTTGCAAGATACGGCAACGCAATCGGACGCCTTGCCGCTTTCAGGAAAAAGCATCCGGATACGAAGGTTTCGGAACTGCCGCTGCCGCACGACCCAGAAACAATACTGGACAGCACTGAAAGGCATTTTGCGCAAATGGAAGAATGCAGGACAACCCTCGTGACCCTGCGCAAGAATATGGAAGCCGCCCTGCCATGGGGCGAGTTCCGCAGTACTGATGTCGGCAGGCTTGCCTCCATGGGCCTGCATGCACGCTTCTATTCCGTAAGCAAAAGGAAGTTCAACCCGCAGTGGCAGGCGGACTACCCCCTTGCAATATTGAACGAATACGGGGGAAGAGTCTATTTTACCGTCATCACCCCAGCAGGGGAAACTCCACGCATCCCTGCCGAAGAAACGCAGCTGCCCCGCAGCTGCGCATCGGAACTTGGCATGGAAATGGACAAGGTAAAGGGCAGGCTCCGCATACTCGAAGAGGAAACGGCATGGCTTGCCTCCATGACTGGAATCCTTGCTGCGGCGAAAGCATCCATAGCTACAGTACTGGACAGGTACTCGGCAATGTCCTCGTCTACAAAAGAAGGGGAAAACACGATATCCGTACTCGAAGGATTCGCACCCGAAGAAGACATGGAAAAGATATGCGGATTTCTCGATACGGGGCCTGTCGTCTACATAAAGGAAGAGGCCACGGCGAATGACGATCCTCCGGTAAAGCTGAAAAACAACGCATTTGCACGCCTGTTCGAACCGATAGGCTCCCTGTACATGCTTCCAAGATACGGGGAATGGGACCTTACCCCTTTCTTCGCCCCGTTCTACATGCTCTTTTTCGGGCTGTGCCTCGGAGACATGGGATACGGCCTGCTGTTGATAGCGACAGGCCTTGCAGCATCGATTAAACTGCCGAAATTCAAGGCATACGGCAAACTCATAATCTGGCTCGGCGTCGGCTCGATCATCATGCCGCTGCTCTCCGGTACGTTTTTCGGAATGAAACTGGCTGACATAATCCCGATGCCTGAGAATATAAAGTCACTTTTCTTCTCGGACATGAAGATGTTCTGGTTCTCGATAATCTTCGGCCTGCTGCAGATTGTATTCGCCAGAATCCTGAAGGCAATCCAATGTTTCAACAGGAAAGAATGGGACCCGGCGCTGACGGAAATAGGCTGGTGCATGATTATCCTCTGGGCGGCATCCGCTTATGCCGGCTCACAGACAGGAAACAGTATACTGCCGAAAACTGCAAACATCATACTGGCGGCAACAGGAACAGCCCTTGTCCTTTTTTTCAGCAAGCCTGCAAAATTCTTCCTGCTCCGGCCGCTGAAAGGCATCGTGTCCCTGTATGACATTACCGGGATTTTCGGGGACATGCTCTCATACATACGCCTTTTCGGACTCGGTACGACCGGCGGGATACTCGCCCTTGTCATAAATTCCATATCCATGTCACTCTCAGGAGTGCCGTACATAGGCTGGGCCCTGGCAGTACTCCTGCTTATAATAGGCCATATAGCGGTAATGGGCCTGTCCTGCCTCGGTGCATTTGTCCACCCTATCCGTCTGACATTCGTGGAATTCTACAAGAATGCCGGCTTCGAAGGAGGCGGGCGTCCTTTCAATCCTTTAAAAATAAACAAATAATAAATCAATAATTTTTATGGAAAATCTACCTTTCATTTTAGCTTACACAGGAATGGCCGTCATGCTGGCCCTGGCCTGTACGGGAAGCGCCATCGGAGTCGTTATGGGCGGAAACGTAACTGTTGCAGGGATGAAGAAGAATCCCGGCATGTTCGGCAAGGCAATGCTTCTGTGCGTGCTGCCGTCTACACAGGGGCTGTACGGTTTCGCAGGTTTTTTCCTGATGCTTAACAGCCTCAGGGACATGACAGCATTGACAATGAACCAGGGGCTGGCCATGTGCGCGGCAGCTCTGGCGATGGGGTTCGTCGGCTATTTCTCGGCTTTGAGACAGGCGAATCTTGTTGCAAACGGCATCAATGAGATGTCCAACGGACAGGATGTATTCGGAAAGACAATGATTCTTGCCGTATTCCCCGAGCTATATGCCATACTGGCATTCGCATGCACATTCCTGGTGCTTCCGTAACGGAGCAGTGGAAAACAATCCGGTCCGAAAGCCTGTACGGGATTCCGTACCCGGCTTTCGGACCGTTCCTTTTCAAATATCCCCAAGGCCCGCCTGTCGATCAGTCCCGCAGCCTGGACACTTTGCCGTTTTCAAGCCGGTACCTGCAGCCGCTTTCCGGACAGACAGCAATATTATTCTCTCCGAAATGCAGCTTATGCCCGTACTCGCTCATCCATCCGGTCTGCACGGCAGGATTGCCTACTACAAGGGCATAGGCGGGCACATCCTTTGTCACGACAGCGCCTGCCCCTATAAAGGCATATTCCCCTATATCATGGCCGCACACGATAGTGGAATTGGCACCGACAGTCGCCCCCTTTCCCACCTTCGTAGTCCTGTACTCCGATTTCCTGTTTACCGCACTGCGCGGGTTCACCACATTCGTAAAAACACATGAAGGGCCGAGAAATACGTCATCCCCGCAAGTTACGCCGGTATACACCGATACGTTATTCTGGACTTTCACATTCCTGCCGAGCACTACGCCGGGGGATATCACCACATTCTGGCCTATATTGCAGTTTTCCCCTATAACGGCCCCTTCCATTATATGGCTGAAATGCCATATTCTGGTACCGCGGCCTATACTGCACCCCCCGTCAATGACAGCAGTGGGATGCGCATAATATGTATCACGCTTATCCATTTGTTCTGAAAAATTCTTTGACGGCATATATCACCTCGTCCTGTACGTCCCTGGTAAGTTCCGTATGCATGGGCAGGGACAGAACCGAAGCAGCAAGCCTCCCCGCCGTTTCAAGAGATCCGGAAAGACGGGCGATACCTTTAAAGGCTTTCTGTCCGTGCAGTGGAAGGGGATAATATATCATGGAAGGTATACCCCTGGATTCCAGATATTTCTTAAGGGAATCACGGTATTCCGCAGGTACCTGTACCGTATACTGGTGATAGACATGGGACGAATAGTCCGCCCTGTACGGAAGGGTGACCTGTGGCAGGTCAGAAAGCCCTTCATTGTAATAG
>DVLA01000076.1 GCA_018715745.1 Candidatus Coprenecus stercoripullorum | reverse complement strand
GATCCGAAGATGATGGAGCTTATGAAAGACATATTGAAATAGAAATATAAAATTTATAAAAAGATATGGCACATCCTAAACACAAAATTTCGAAGCAGCGCAGAGACAAACGCAGGACTCATGACAGTCTTACTGCCCCGACGCTGGCTACATGCTCGAACTGCGGAGCAGCGGTAATGTATCATCATGTCTGCCCTGAATGCGGATATTACAGGGGACGCCTGATGGTGCAGAAGAATGTAGAATAGTCCCGGACCCGATGGTCAGGATCGGAATAGACGCTATGGGCGGGGACTTCGCCCCGAGGAGTACTGTCCTTGGAGCGATTGCCGCCTTGGAGAACACCGGACCTGACACGGAGTTGTATTTGTTTGGAGACAGGAGCTCCATAGAGGATATCCGTACCGAAGCCGGCGCAGGCTCCGGTACTTTTTTTATCGTACACTGTTCCGAAACCATAGGGATGGAGGAACAGGCGGTTTCGGCCTATTTCAGGAAAAATGACTCGAGCATTGCCGTAGGCTTCGCTTCACTGGCGGCCGGGGAAATCGACGCGTTCGTAAGTGCAGGCAATACCGGTGCGATGCTCGTGGCATCCATGTCCTCGCTGAAAATGGTGGAAAACATGCCGAGACCATGCATTTCGGTGGAACTCCCGCTTATTTCAGGGAAAAAGCTGCTTCTGCTGGACGTAGGGTTCAATGCGGACTGCAGGCCGCAGATGCTGTTCAGGTTCGCCGGGCTCGGCGTTGCCTATGCCAGGAGCGTTATGGGTATAGGCTCTCCGAAAGTTGCCCTGCTCAATATCGGGAAAGAGGCGGGGAAAGGCGCTTCCCTGTACCGCGAGGCCTATGCCCTGCTGGAAGACGGATGTCCCGGTTTTTCTGGGAATATCGAGCCTGACAGGATATGGACACCGGGATACGATGCGCCGGACGTAGTGGTTACGGACGGGTTTACGGGAAATATAGTCCTTAAACAGGCTGAATCCGTATATTCGGTAGCCAAAGCGCGCGGGATAACGGACAGTTACCTTGAACAGTTCAATTATGAGGCATACGGCGGGACACCGGTGCTCGGAGTGTCCGCCCCGGTGATTATCGGGCACGGCATATCTACGCCTGTGGCGATATCCAATATGATTTTTAAGGCTAAAAAAATTGTAGAAGGTGGATTAATAGAAAAATTACCTATCTTTGCAACCTGATTCGGCTCCATAGTTCAAGGGATAGAACGGAAGTTTCCTAAACTTTAAATACAGGTTCGAGTCCTGTTGGAGCTACGGCAGGAGGAAGCGATGAAGAAATTCAGCCGCTTCCTTTTTTTGTTTACGTATTTCTCGGATGGAATTTCAGTATTCTGTCCTGCCATTTCCGGGAGTCTACATGCGTGTATATTTCTGTAGTGGCAATATTCTCATGTCCCAGCATCTCCTGTACCGCCCTAAGGTCCGCCCCGTTTTCTATAAGGTGCGTTGCGAACGAATGGCGGAATGTGTGCGGCGACACTTCCTTGGTTATGCCCGATGCCTCGCACTGGTTTTTTATTATAAGGAATACCATCTGGCGGGAAAGTCTCCCTCCGCGACGGTTCAGGAAGAGGATGTCTTCGGTCGCTGACGTGTAGCCGCGCCTGGACTGCTCCATATACAGCCTGATGGCTTTTATCGCTGGCTCTCCTATGGGAACAAGCCTCTGCTTGTCCCCTTTTCCGACTACGCGTATGAACCCTTCATCGAGAAACAGGTCCGAGATTCTCAGTCCGGTAAGTTCGCTCACCCTCAGTCCGCAGGAATACAGGGTCTCCAGTATTGCCCTGTTCCTGTGCCCCTCCGGCCTGGACAGGTCTACTCCTGCGAGGACTTTCTCTATTTCCTCTACGGAAAGCACGGCAGGTACCCTGCGGCTCATCTTTGGGAAATCCACCGCTTCTGCAGGGTTCTTACCGGTGCGGTATTCTATTTCGAGAAATCTGAAGAAACTTCTCAGGGAACTGAGAAGCCTGGCCTGTGTACGTCTGGATACGCCGTTCAGCCCTTCTTCCGAAATAAAGGAGGACAGGTCGGCACTGTCAATGTCTACCGGGGAATGCCGTTTCCCTGCTGAAGCCAGTTTCCTTATATCTGAAACATATGAGGAGACAGTATTCGTGGAAAGCCCCCTTTCCAGCCCGAGATACGAACTGAAGTCACTTATCGCTTCTTCCCATTCCGGATGTCCCATGAGTTCCGTTTTGAAATGTCCTGCACCAGGGGGCAAGTCCGCATTTTCTGCAGGAAGGCTTCCTGGCGGTACATACATATCTTCCCTGTAGTATCAGCCAGTGGTGGGATTTGGCCCTGAGCTCTTCCGGTATGTTGGCTGTCAGGTCCGCCTCCACTTTCGCGGGCGTATTCCCGTCAGACAGCCCGAGCCGGCGCGAAATTCTGAATACGTGGGTGTCTACGGCAATCACCGGTTTACTGTAAAGGATGGAGGCTACGACATTGGCGGTTTTCCTTCCCACTCCGGGCAGGGTCATGAGCTGGTCTATGTCCGAAGGTATCTCACAGTTGAAATTGTCCCTCACTTTCCGCGCCATGCCGGCGAGATGCCTTGCCTTGCTGTTCGGATACGATACCGATTTTATATATGCGAGGATTTCATCCTCGGAGGCCGCCGCCATGTCCTTTACGGTCGGGAACCTGGCAAACAGGGCGGGGGTCACGCTGTTTACCCTTTTGTCGGTACATTGCGCAGAGAGAATTACCGCTGTTATCAACTGATATCCGTCGTTGAAATGCAATTCGGATTCGGCTGATTCCATGTTTTCCGAGAACCAGCGTATTATTGCATCGTATCTTTGGGCGGTACTGATTTGCGCATTCATCTACATCAGATTTATAAGGTCCAGCCTGAAATCCTCGTCGGCCGGCAATTCCCTGCACTCCCCGTTTTCGCACATTAGCGTCCTGAACGGATGTTTCTGGAGCAATTGCCTTTCATGCGTTACCATAATGATGGCAGGGGAATCTTTTTTGTCATGTATGCCGGTAAGCAGTTCCATGATGTTTTCCGTAGCTTCGGTATCGAGATTACCGGTAGGCTCATCGGCAAGTATGATTTCCGGCCCGTTGAGGAGGGCCCTTGCAATGGCTACCCTTTGCTGCTCACCTCCGGAAAGCTGGTAGGGCATTTTGTGGGATTTGAGCTGCATGCCTACTGCGGAAAGGACAGAGTCGATTCTGTCCCTGATTTCCCGCTTGTCTTTCCAGCCTGTGGCTTTCAGTACGAAAAGCAGGTTGTCATATACCGAACGGTCCATAAGCAGCTGGAAATCCTGGAACACTACTCCTATCATCCTTCTCAGAAAAGGAATCTGCCTGTTTTTCAGCTTTCTGAGATTGAAGTTTCCGACCGAGGCCTCTCCTTTCCTTATGGGAATTTCGCCTGTCACGGACCTGATTATGGATGTTTTCCCGCTGCCGACCTTCCCTATGAGATAGACGAACTCACCTTTCCTTATGTCGAATGTGACATCGCTCAACACGAGGTTGCCGCCGTAGACTATGTCTACGTCCTTATATGATATTATCGGTTTAGAGATATTTTCTTCCATAAATCCCGGTTTTCCGCAAAAATACAAAATATGCAGCAATAATAGTAGCGGCTCCCGCTTCTGCCTGTGCTGGCAAATAGGGGAGCCGCCAATAATTTTACTTAAACTGTTCTTATTCGCAGTAGAGTGTCAGGTTGTCTACAATCATCGTGCTTCCGACTGCTGCGCGGTAGGCATTGCCCTCCTTGCTTGACGAGAATATTATCGCCAGTCTGTAGAGGCCGTCAGGGTTGTATTCCTTCTTGTACTCCATGTTTACATTGAAGAGCGTGAATTCGGAAACGCTTCCGGAAGTCATCTGCCCTATGGCCGTTATCCTGTCGGATGTATATATGTCGTTGCCGTCAAGTACTTCATCCTCGGAGTCCGATGTCACCTCATAGAGGACTGCGGAGACAGAGCACTCGTCCGTTGTTCCGGGTACGAGAGTCCCGTTTTCGTCATAGAACTCGCTGCCGGCAGTGTACTTGTAATAACCTCTGAGGACAAGTGGCTTCTGGTCGAACATTATGCCGAACTGGGTGGTTGACAGGGGATCCTGTATTGCGGCAAAAGCGTTGAACGTGCCGAGGAAAATGGAACCTGAGGTCACTTTGGGTATTTTCTGCCCGAATATCTCGCCTCCCTGCGTATCTACCGATTCCATAATCACGGCCTTGCCCTCCATACTGTCATCCGTGGGGCGTACAGGGTAGTCTCCGGTATAAGTTATGCCTCCCAGTGAGCCCATGCTCATGATCAGATTTACTGCGGCATTGCAGCTGGCCCATCCGTCCACTTCCGGCGTACCTCCTGTCTCCGTCCAGTTGTCGAAGCTGTAGAATACTGAGGAAGAGGATTTTTTAGTCGCAACAGAATAGGATTTCACTGTCCCGTCTTCGGCTACTACGGTATATGTAGCCGTCCCTCCGGTGAGGTCAATCGGCTCGCCGGATGCCGGAATTACGGTGGCTCCCGAGGAGACGGTAATAGTGGGGACTACGGCCGAGATGTTCCCGTTTCCGTCAACGGTGACATTTATGACGCCTTCAGCCAGTCCGCCCAGGTCTGTCATGAGAATGGCTGCATTGACTCCGTTCTCCGGGTCGAACTCGAAGGTGAGGATGTCGGCCTCGGAGCTCTCGCTGCCCGTAAGGCGTGTCCCTTCGAAAGTTACGGTGACGTTCCCGCCAAGACTCGCTACGGCGATGTCGAGGTCAAGGGAAAGCTCGCCGTTGTTTACCGTACCGGTCATTGTGACATCACAGTCGCCTATGCCTTCAAGGGTGATGGTCTGTTCCGTGCTGAGGGCATAGCCGCTCTCGGCCCTTTCCACGAGGCAGTCGCTGAGCGATATGGTGCCGAGGGTCATGCCCATGATGGAAAAGTCGGTTATTTCCAGGTTGATGGTGTTTTCTCCGGCGGCAGTGATTACTATGTTCTTGGGCATGTCGGTTACTACCGGCATACCGGCAAGGCTGATGGACAGCCCGCCCTTATACTCTCCTGCTATCTCGCCTTCGATGTCGATGGGGTTGTCCGGTCCCGGAGTCTCGCCAGCACCGGCCTGGACTACGGCCACGTCAAAATCAAGCTGCTCGTAACTTACATGTATCGAAGCTTTACGTTCGGTGCTCCCCGTATTTTCGAGGACTTCGAAAGTGACTGTTCCGATAGTAGTATAGTCGAGATTGAGAATCCACCCGTCTGAGTTTTCGCTGGCCGTAACGGCAGCGCCCTCGGGGGCGTTTGAAAGTTCGTACCTGAAACTGTAATTACCGCCTATGGCCTCGGCGTAAACAGTGTCTGTCAATGGATTGAGCTCAGGTTGCGGTGCCGGTTCGCTTTTTTCCTTACATGACACGAGCGACAAGGCTGCAATCGCGATTGCAAAAATGATTTTTTTCATTTTTAATTAATTTAAAAGGTTAATATTTAAATGGCTGCGCGGAAGTGCCAAGTACCCCTGCCTGTTAAGGGGAATCCCGTACAGCGCGGCAAATATAGAGTTTTTTGTGGATTTATTTTTTAAATTTGCATTAAAATAGGGTTTAATGACTTTCAGGATTTTATTTGCCGCACTGTCGGTTTTCAGCCTTACCTCATTTGTATTCAGCGCATCCGCCCAGTCGGGAGAGGTGTACGGGCCAGGCCCTTCCATAGAGCGTGTCAGGGAACTGTTTGCGGAAGACATGTATGAGGCTGCGGCGGCCGAAATCGACCTGTTGCGTTCCGAATATCCGGACATGGATGGCCTGCTGCGTTCGGAAATAGAGGTCTACGCACTGTTTTGCAACATTTTTTTAGGACGGCCGAATGTGGATGCGCTGGTCCTTGAATTCGAGGACAAGTACCATTATGCCCCTGAACTGGCGCTGGCCCGGTTTTTCTATGCCAGGCATTATTTCGACAAGCAGGATTATGTAAAGGCCCTTACCGTCTTCGATTCGCTTGAGAACAGTCTTCTACCGAGGGATGCGGCCCTGGAATATGTGTTCGACAAGGCCTATTGCTGCATGAGGGTAGGCAGGACAGGGGATGCCCGTGCCGGCTTTTCCGAAATTACCGCTATGGAGCATAATCCGTATACGGTCCAGTCTACTTATTATCTTGCGTACATCAATTATACCGACAAGGATTTCGGAAAGGCGCTGGAACTATTCGGTACGATATCCAATGATGATAGGTACGGGCCCTCGAGCAGATATTACATGCTGGAGTCTAAACTGATGCTTAAGGATTACGCCTACGTGGTGGAAAACGGGGCGTCAGTGGCCGGGGCGGTCAGTCAGGACATGCGCCCGAAAGTGGCCAGGATGGTATCCGAGGCATATTACGCGTTGGGTGAGCCGGAACAGGCAAAAAAATGGTTCGAGAGCTATTCCTCTTCCGGGGCGGGACTGACCAGAAAGGACAATTATTATTTCGGCGTAATCTCATATTCCCTTGAAGCATATTATGCCGCTGCAGACGCTTTCTCCAAGGTCGCGGGCGAAAAGGACTCGCTGGCTCAGAGCGCCTTTTATTATATGGGCAATTCTTATCTCCGGCTTAAGAACAAGGTGGCCGCCATGGAGGCCTTCAAGAATGCCTCATTGATGGACTTCGATGACGGGACGAGACGGGACGCGCTCTTCCAGTATGCCAAGTTGTCGTTCGACCTGAATTCGGATATTACGCCGTTCATGGCTTTTCTCGAGGCCTATCCCGATGCGGAGGAGTCGGACGAGATACATTCCTATATGGCTACCGCATATCTGATCAGGAAAGACTACAAGGAGGCGCTGGCCGCCCTGGGGGGCATAAAGTACCCGACTCCTGAAATGACCCTTAACCTGCAGAAGGCGGCATTTTTCCGGGGGATGCAGCTGATGGGCATACATTCTTATAATGATGCGGCAGAGATGTTCGCCCTCTCCGTGGAAAACGGGGGCTATAACGGGCCGCTTGAACTCCTGGCCCGTTTCTGGATGGCAGAGGCCTGTTACCGCAGCGGCAGGACGGACAAGGCAATGGAGATAAACGCCTCCCTGATACTGAATCCACGGTTCCGTACGACAAGGGAATATTCTACCGCACTGTTCAACCAGGGATACTGTTACTTCGACAGCCAGGACTACGCCGAGGCCAGGAAATATTTCAGCCAGTTCCTCGACCTGCACTATTCCGATATGGATATGATTCTTGAGGCGAGGCTGAGGCTTGCAGACACTTATTTTATGATGAGGGACTATGCCTCGGCTGCTAAAATCTACGAAGAGGTCTCTATCATGAACTACAGGTCTTCGGCAATAGTCTATGCCGCATATTACGGCGCTCTTTCCTACGGGCTGATGTCAGATTACGGGAAGAAGATAAAGGCCCTGGAGGGCATCCTTGACGAACACGGCGATACATTGCTTTACTCCAAGGCTGTATATGAACTGGGCCGCACTTATGTGCAGACCGGGGAAATATCTAAGGCGGAGAAATGCTTCAATTATATGATCAATGAGGTAGGCGACCCCCTGTATGTCCCCAAGGCATATATCGAACTTGCAATGATAGCTTCCAACAGGGGGGACTATGACAAGGCATTGTCCTGCCTTACCCTTATTGTCGAAAAGCATCCGGTCGGCGAGGATACGGAAAACGCCCTTGCCATGATTGAGAGCATTTACCAGACCAGAAACGAGCCTGAGGAATATCTGGCATACCTCAACCGCATAGGCTTGTCTTCTATAAAGGATGCGGACGAGAGGGAGGAAATGATATTCAATGCTGCCGAACGTATTTTCCTTTCCCGCGACTATTCCAGGGCATGTATCTCCCTGACTGATTTCATTGACAGGTATCCCGACGGGGACAGGGCGCTCCAGGCCTGTTTTTACCTTGCGGAAAGCCTGTCCGCCCTCGGCCGGAAGGAAGAGGCCGCCGATGCCTATCTCAAGGTAATGTCTGCCAGGGACGGGGCGTTTGCGGAACTGGCTACCCTGCACTATGCGGATATATGCTATGGCCTCGAACGCTATCCGGAGGCTGCCGCGGCATACGAGTCGCTCCTGTCCGTTGCCCGTCTCGAAAACAACAGGCATGAGGCCCTTCTCGGGCGGATGAGGGCATACTACAGGGACGGGAAATACATATCGGCCATAGATGCGGCCTCCGCCCTTGCCGCGACTCCCGCCGGGGCCAGGGACAACAGGATTGAGACCGACTATATTTCCGCCAAATCCATGCTGGCGCTCGGGCGCAGAGAAGAGGCGCTTCCCATATTGGAGAGACTTTCTGAAAACTGCCTGCTCGAGGAGGGAGCCGAGGCGGCATACCTCCTTATACAGGATGCTTACGACCTCGGGGAGTTCGACAGGGCGGAGACGCTCGTATATTCTTTCTCCGATTCCGGGACATCCCATCTTTACTGGCTGGCTAAGAGCTTCATAGTGCTTGGGGATTCTTTTGCCGAAAGGGAGGAATGGGAGCAGGCCATGGCGACATTCGAAAGCATCAGGGACGGTTATGAGCCGAAAGACGGATCGGACGATATATTCAGCCAGGTAGATATGCGTATAGACAGGCTAAAGGAAATAATGAAAGACTTACAGGAGAAATGAAAAGGATATTGTCCATAATGGTTGCGGTAGCGGCAGCCGCAATGCTTCCTCTCGCAGCCCAGGAGAGTATAAATTCCACGGTGGAGGTGGAAAGGGTGTACCGGGGCAGGCTTGCGGATGTCACCAAAATGCCTATTGGCATGGAAATCAATGATACTCTCAGCAATTTCAAGCTGAAACTCGATTATCCGACATTCGAGAGGCCGTATAAAGACCTGTATGAATTTTCTTCCCTGTGGGCGGCGGACCTGGAACCGGCCGGGAAACCGCGTTATCCGTGGCTGTATGTCAAGGCAGGGATTGCCTATCCGTGGATGCCCGACGCTGATGTCTATATATCTCCTAATCTTGGTGGAAAGTTTTCATTTACCGTCTATTACAATCATGATTCTTTCTGGGGCGACATGCCTGTCCTGTCCGTCTCCCCTGAGGGGACGTCTGCTTCCGCGGCAAGCGCCAGAGGCGACAGGATGGTAAACAGGGCGGGGGCGGACATTGGTTACAGGTGGAAAAAAGGCGAGATCAAGGCCGATGTCGGGTATTCCAACAATTACTACGCCTATTACGGTTCGTTCCTTTCCGCACCGGATTATACGGCCCTGCATACCGGAGCACATGATTTTACGCTCCTTGAAGCTTCCGTAGGGGCGCGTTCCACCGTTACCGACAGGAATGCGTTTTATTATGACGTTTCGCTCGGCTATACCTATTTCGATGATGACAGGTACGGGGATGTTTTTGCAGGGAACGGGGTCAGGGAGCATTCGGCCGATGTGGATCTCTCTTTCGGGGCGACGATAAAACGCAGGCACAAAGTGTACCTCAGGTTTGTAAATTCCGTAAGCTTCTACGAATCCAGGTCGTCTGCCCCTGCGTCCTACAATTCGGGCTTTTGGGAAGCGACTCCGACATACAGGTGGGAGTCAGGGCGCTGGCATATCAATGCCGGAGTGTCCGTCTCCTCCACTTATGGAAGCGATGCCGCCCACAAGCCGTATTCCAAGGCCGTTTTCTACCCGAACGTAAAGGCAAGCCTTGAGGCGGTGAAGAATTATCTGTGGATAGACCTCGAGGCTTATGGCAGGAATGATGTAATATCCCATGCCGATATGGGAAGGATGAACCCGTGGTTCGACGGGAATATACACACGCTCAGCACGGCTGTCCCCATAGCGGCCGGAGTCGATATTCGCGGCGTGATCAGGGACAAGTTCTCGTATATGCTTTCCGCTGCCTATGAAAGGGTCGGAGGCATGATAGCTTTCAGGAATGTCGGCGGGCTGCAGCTGCCGTTGCAGCATGACGGCGATGTTGTGTCCGCAGAACTGGAACTGCGGTGGAAATCGAAAGACATCAAGGCTTTTGCCGGAGTGTCCTACCATTATTATTCCAATGCGGAAAGCGCTTTGATGAAGCCATCCGTAGAGGTGTCCGCCATGGCCGAATACAATATAAGGCGGAGGGTGTTTTTCAGGATAGACTGTTATTACAGGAATTCGGTGACAGGCATATACTCCGATGCGGCGGAAGGCTCCCAGGTCCGTAGCAGGATTCCCGGCTTTGTGGATCTCGGGGCGAGAGTCAGTTACGTAATAAACGAGCGCGTAGCGGTTTACATAGAAGGGGATAATCTTATAAACAGCAGGATACAGTATTTTCTCGGATATCTTGAGCCGGGCCTTTCCATAGGGGGCGGAGTGTATCTCAAATTCTGATTTTTTTGCTATCTTTGTCCGTTTCAATTTATAGATAGAAAGATGACAGAGAAAGAAATGCTTGATGCAGGGAAACAGTATTCCGCCGACAGTATACAGGTCCTTGAGGGGCTCGAGGCTGTAAGGAAGAGGCCGTCGATGTATATCGGGGATGTAGGCCCGAGGGGATTGCACCACCTTGTTTACGAGGTTGTGGACAATTCGATCGATGAGGCCCTTGCAGGCTATTGCAACAGGATAGAAGTGACGATTCTGCCTGACAATTCGATATGCGTTAAGGACAACGGAAGGGGCATACCTACGGGGATGCATGAAAAGGAAGGCCGCTCTGCACTTGAAGTGGTGCTGACGGTCCTGCATGCCGGGGGAAAGTTCAGCAAGGACAGCTACAAGGTGTCTGGAGGTCTGCATGGTGTGGGGGTATCGTGCGTGAACGCACTGTCCGTGCATCTCAAGGCGGAAATACACCGCGAAGGCAGGATATTCATACAGGAGTACAGCAAGGGCCAGCCGCTGTATCCGGTGAAAGTGGCCGGGGAATGCAGCGATACCGGTACAATCATAACGTTTACCCCTGACAGCGAGATTTTCAAGTCCACGACGGTGTACGACAGGGCGGTGCTTGAGACCCGCTTGAGGGAACTGGCATATCTCAACAAGGGTATACATCTTAAACTTACGGATATGCGTCAGGACAGGACGGAAGGGGGAATGATGGAAGAGGAGGCGGCCGGACCCTATGTCCAGGAATTCTATTCCGAAAGCGGGCTTGTGGAATTTGTCCAGTATCTCGACGGGACAAGGGAAAAGCTTACATCCAAACCCATATCCCTTGAAGTGGTAAAGTCCGGCATACCCGTGGAGATAGCCATGCAGTACAATACGGGCTTTTCTGAAAATATCCACACATACGTAAACAATATCAATACCATAGAAGGCGGTACGCATCTGACCGGTTTCAGGAGGGGGCTGACAAGTACCCTTACCGCTTATGCGGAAAAGAACGGCTATCTTTCCAAACTCAAGTTCAAGTTCGACCCTTCCGATTTCCGCGAGGGGCTTACGGCAGTGATTTCGGTAAAGGTGGCGGAACCGCAGTTTGAGGGACAGACGAAGACCAAACTCGGCAACAGCGAGGTGGACGCAGCTGTCTCCCAGGCTACTAAATCGGCCCTTGAAGCATATCTCGAGGAAAATCCGAAGGATGCCAAGAATATAATTGACAAGGTAATACTTGCCGCTACGGCCAGGCATGCGGCCCGTAAGGCGAGGGAACTCGTCCAGCGCAAGACGGTGATGTCCGGTGCAGGCCTGCCCGGGAAACTGGCCGACTGTTCCGACAGGGACCCGGCCAAATGCGAGCTTTTCCTCGTAGAGGGGGACTCCGCGGGCGGAACGGCCAAGACGGGACGTGACAGGACCTTCCAGGCAATACTTCCATTGAGGGGGAAGATTCTGAACGTGGAAAAGGCCATGGAACACAAGGTTCTTGAAAGCGAGACAATACGCAATATATATACCGCCCTGGGGGTAACCATCGGTACGGAAGACGACAGCAAGGCGGCAAACCTTGACAAGCTGAGGTATCATAAAGTCATAATAATGACGGATGCCGACGTGGACGGCGCGCATATAGCGACATTGATACTCACGTTCTTTTTCAGGTACATGCCGGATATGATCAATAACGGTTATGTCTATATAGCCAGCCCTCCGCTGTACAAGGTCAAGAGCCGCAACGGAAAGGAGGAACGTTACTGCTGGACAGAAGAGGAAAGGGTAGCGGCGGTCAGCGAGATCGGCAAGGGCAACGAGGGCAGTGTATATGTCCAGAGATACAAGGGTCTCGGGGAAATGAACGCCGAGCAGCTCAAGGAGACCACTATGGATCCCGCCACAAGGCTTCTGCGCCAGGTGACCATTGACAACGCAGCGGAGGCGGACAGGATTTTCTCCATGCTTATGGGGGATGATGTGCCGCCCCGCAGGGAATTCATAGAGCAGAACGCGACTTATGCCAATATTGATGCTTAGGAATAATAAAATCTAAAATAATTCACCATGGATATTTTCGACAGAATAAACCACAACGAGGGCGGTCCCCTCGGGCAATACAGGGCCAAGGCCCACGGATATTTTACTTTCCCGAAACTGGAGGGGGAGATAGGGCCGAGAATGACTTTCAACGGGCACGAGGTGCTGTGCTGGAGTCTTAACAACTATCTCGGGCTGGCCAACCATCCTGAAATACGCAGGGTGGATGCCGAGGCTGCCGCAAGGTGGGGACTGGCTTATCCGATGGGTTCGAGAATGATGTCCGGACAGACAGCCCTTCATGAGAAGCTGGAGAGGGAACTTGCTGATTTCGAGCAGAAAGAAGATGCATATCTTTTTAATTTCGGATACCAGGGCATAGTCTCCACCATAGATGCGCTGCTGACCCGTCATGATGTCATAGTCTATGACTCCGAAGCGCATGCATGCCTGATAGACGGCTGCCGTCTCCACATGGGCAAGAGGATGACTTATCCGCATAATGATATTGAAAAATGCGAGAAGACCATTCAGCGCGCCCTTAAAGTGTGCGAGGAGACCGGCGGCGGAGTCCTGCTTATAACGGAAGGCGTATACGGCATGACAGGCGCCCTCGGCATTCTCGACAAGATTGTCGCTCTCAAGAAGAAATATAATTTCAGGATACTCATAGACGATGCCCACGGTTTCGGAGTGATGGGACCGCACGGCAGGGGCACGTCCGAACATTTCGGTGTGATGGACGGAATAGACCTGTATATAGGGGCTTATGCCAAATCGATGGCTATCATAGGAGGATTTGTGGCAGGTCCTAAGTCAATTATCAACTATCTGCGCTACAACCTCCGTTCCCAGATATATGCGAAGTCATTGCCAATGCCTATCGTAGAGGGCTGCCTGAAGAGACTGGAGATTATCCGGAGCGAAGAGGGAGACAGGCTCAGAAGCAAACTTTGGGAGATTACCCGTGCGCTTCAGAGCGGGTTGAGGGAGAGAGGTTTCGACATCGGCCTTGCCGAAGCCTGCGTGACTCCTGTATTCATTCACGGAACCGTACCTCAGGCTACCAATATTCTGGTGGACCTCAGGGAGAATTACAATATATTCTGTTCCGTAGTAGTATATCCGGTTGTTCCCAAGGGCGTGATAATGTTCAGGATAATACCTACCGCAGCGCACTCCATAGAAGATGTGGAATATACTCTTGACGCCTTCTCCGACGTAAAGAAGAAACTGGATGCGGGGTATTACGATTCGGACTCAATCCAGGATAAAGCCATATTGTAGGCAATGGATTTTTTTGCAGGCAAGGTAGCCGTCATTACCGGCGGGTCGTCAGGGATAGGCCTGGCAACGGCCCGGCTTCTTGCGGACCGCAAGGCGAAACTGGTAATTGCAGCCCGTTCCATGGACAGACTCGTGGAAGCGGCTTCGGAACTGGCGAAGAAAACGGAAGTATTGCCCGTGAGGACTGACGTGCAGTCGGAGGCCGATTGCAGAAACCTTATAGACAAGGCGGTTGAAAGGTTCGGCCGTATAGACATACTGGTCAACAATGCTGGAGTGTCGATGCGGGCCATGTTCAGGGATCTGGACCTGTCCGTCATCAGGCGTTCGATGGACGTGAATTTTTACGGAACGGTATATTGTACGAAATATGCCCTTCCGTACCTTCTGGAAAGCAAGGGAACGGTAGTCGGGGTGATTTCGGTGGCCGGATTCAAGGGCCTGCCGGGCAGGACAGGATATTCCGCGTCGAAATTCGCCGTCTACGGCTTCCTGGACGCGCTTAGGGTGGAACACCTGTATGACGGACTGCATGTAATGCTGTTTGCACCCGGATTTACGGCATCCAATATCCGGAAAAGCGCGATGACTGCGGACGGCTCTCCCCAGGGAGAGTCTCCAAGGGACGAAGGCAAGATGATGACGGCAGAGCAGTGCGCCCGGCACATGCTTTCCGGAATAAGGAGAAGGAAAAGGCGGATGGTCCTGACGCTGCTCGGGAAAATCACTGTCTTTTTCAACAAGTTCTCCCCGGGATTCGTTGACAGGGTGGAATGGCGCGTAATGGCCCGGGAGCCTGACTCCCCTTTGCGCATGGAGAGCGGCAGGGGCATGCTGAACAGACAGTAAACGAGAGAATAATATGGATAAAGGCAAGTATCTGAAGAATTACAGGATTTATATCCCCTGGCTGATAGTGTTTGCCGTGACGCTTTTCTTTTTCCCGATAGAAGGAAAGTTCAAGTATAACTATCAGACCGGGAGCCCGTGGATGTACGGGACCCTGATTTCCCCAATAGATTTCCCTATCCTCAAGACGCAGCAGGAACTCCTTAAGGAAAAGGAGGAGAAGGCATCCATGGTGGTCCCGTACTTCAATTACGATGACAATGTCATTGCAGAGCAGGACAGGGAAATGCGGGCTCTTCAAGGGAAGGACAGTGTGGATGACAGGATATTGTATGCCATAATAGGGACTCTCAATGAGATATATGCAGTCGGGATATCCCCTCTTTCTTCCGATGCGCTTTCCAATGCCGGGACCATAATAGTGCAGAGGGACAGGAGGGCGTCTGAGATCCCCTCTACGGAAGTCTATACGGTGGAGAGGGCCGGACTGTATCTCAAATGGAATATCACCAGTGCATTCCCCGGGGTGAATGTCGATTCGCTGCTTTCCGCATACAATATTTCAAAATATATCGTACCTAACCTGGTATATGACCAGAAGAAGACGGATTTGCTGCACAAGGAGGCGGTGGACTATATCTCTCCGACCAAAGGAATGGTATACGCCGGCCAGCTCATAGTCTCGGAAGGGGAAATCGTTACCAACGAGGTGTCCCAGCTGCTGGATTCGTTCCGTGCCGAGTACGAGCAAGCGTACGGCTATACCGAGTCGCAGGCCGGGCTTATAGCCGGGCATGCAGTAATATCCCTGCTTATACTTGCCGCCCTTTTCGCGATAATCTATTTTATGGACATAACCATTTTCACGCGCAGGAACGAATACAACTTCATCCTTGTACTGTATCTGGTGATGTTCATAGCTACGGTGCTTTTGCGCAATTATGACCAGAAATATCTGCTGATGATGCCGTATGCGGTTTTCGCGCTGTATCTTACCTCTTTTTTCAAGACCAGGTACGTGTTCCCCTTGTATTCGGTCATGATGCTGCACCTGCTTTTCCTTTCGCAGGACGGGGTGGAACTGTATATTATGAATGTAATGGCGGGGATAACCATACTTGTCTCATACAAGTATTTCAATAAGGGATGGCTTCAGTTCGTCAATTCCGTATGTATATTTTTCGCACTGATAATCACATATTTAGGATTCGCCCTTTCGGGTGACGGCTCGCTTTCCGCCGCTTTTGCCCCCGGCGACCTGTTCATGATGGTCGCGAACTCGCTGTTTGTGGTCGTAGCCTATCCCTTCGTGTTCATATTCGAGAGGATATTTTCCCTGGTCTCCTATTCGAGGCTGTACGATCTCTCGGATACCAACAGCAGGCTCCTGCGTGAACTTTCCCAGAAAGCCCCCGGGACTTTCCAGCATTCGCTGCAGGTGGCCAACCTTGCGGGTGAGGCTGCAAGGGCGATAGGGGCGGACATGATGCTTGCAAGGGTAGGCGCCCTGTACCACGATATAGGTAAAATGAAGAACCCGCAGTGTTTCATTGAAAACAGCGCTGCCGGGGTCGATTATCACAAGGGACTGTCCCCGATAGAAAGTGCGCAGGAAATTATCAGGCATGTAGATGACGGGGTGGAAATCGCCCGGAAGTACAGGCTTCCGGATATAGTTACGGATTTTATCCGTACCCATCATGCGAGGACGCTTACCTATTATTTTTATGCGGAATACTGTAACGGGGGAGGGGACCCGGACAACAGGGAACCCTTTACGTACCATGGGGAACTGCCTACTACCAAAGAGCAGGTGGCGGTCATGATGGCCGATTCGGTCGAGGCCGCATCCCGTTCACTCAAGAGCTATTCGGCGGAGAGCATATCCGAAATGGTAGATGCCGTCACTGCCAATAAACTCAATGACTCGCAACTGATAAATGCCGATATATCCATAAAGGATATTACAAGGATCAAGGCGATATTCAAGTCCCGTCTTGAACAGGTGTACCATGAACGTATCGCCTATCCGTCAATAAGCGGCGGGAAAGGCGCTTCCTGACCGGTCCGGTAAATGATTGATACAGATAAGATACCGTTAACTTAAATTATATATTATGAAACTTAAGAAAATCGACAAGACATTCGACACCTGCCTCTGGATAGTATTCATATTGCTTGCCGCCGGCTCGTGGTTTTTTGCCAGATCAATCAGCGCCCCTGAATTCGAGGTAGTTGAATCGGATGTGAAGATTCCGTACGAGTATACCGACAAAGACGGAAATACAGTCCAGTCCGCCTATGTTCTGGCATGGAAATTCGGGAAATTCTTCAAGGCCCAGCCTGTCGCATACGACCCGACTACGGGGGAATGGGCGACTTTTAAAGGTGAATATGAAGACGAGTACAGGGCTCTGATGCCGGAAAGCCGCTATGCATTCTGGCAGCGCAGTTTCCTGGTGCTTCTGTCCGTTTTCATCATCATCTCTGCCCTGCTGGCTTATTATGTGGGCGGCTGGATACGCGATGCGGTGCTGTACCTTGTGGCCAGAAAACACAATTCGTTTTCCGACTGCGCCTATTTCCTGTATGAAAACCGCAAATGCTTCAACAACGGGGCGAGAAGGATTCTTGCTAAAACCATAGACGATTATATCACGACGAAGAAGGATTTCCTCTACAGCAAATATACCCCCTCTTTTGCGGACCTTATAATGCAGCTGCTTATGGAAATCAAGCAGCAGAAGAATACCAGGATAGGTTTCTATTATTCTTTTATCGACAATACGAAAAATCATCTCGAGTACCTGAAGGACCTATCGTTATACTGGCAGTCCCAGATCGGCAAGAATGAAAATGCCGGGAAGAACGTGGATTATGTAAACATGCTGCGACAGAAGGATTATGTGAATATAGACATCAGCGGGAAGGCATCCGACTATGTCGGCATAGTCTCGGTGGAGCTGAAGAAGCTGTTTACCGAGATAATGGGAGAGGAAGTGTTTAATTTCGAAGTCTACAAGGCCCAGTACGAAAATATCATGAAGAGGCCCGGCGCCATATTCGTGACCACGACCGTGGAAAATTCCCCCAATTCGTTTACCTGGAGCGGACAGGATTATGCCGGCATGGCTTTCCCCGGGCTGGCAATCAGGTTTACTATCTACCATTATCACAACGGGGAGAAGAAAATCCTGTGGAACAAATATCTCCCTCCCAAATGCGACTACAGGGCAAAGGACGGGGAGATGTCCGTATCTGCTTTGTATGACAATATGATAAGGACGACAATAGCCTCCTTCCCGGAGTCTCTTAAGAGCGGCAAGGCGTGATACACGAGCAAACCGATTTGCTAAGCCGGGGGCTTCTTGCTATCTTTGCGCCAAATTACGGGGATGTTTTGGTTTTGACAGCACAAGACATCGGTCTGTAAGCATACCGGGGACGGCATCCACCCCGTTAACAAGATACCAGGCCAATAACTGGCAACAACAATTATGCTCTCGCTGCGTAGTAAACCGGGTTTACTGCCTTAATCGCGGTCGCCAAGGGCGATAGCGACGAGTATCCCGACAGGCTTTATGCCGGCCATGTCTGTCATACGGGGTATCATTCAAGCCGGCTGCGGCCGCGGACTCCCTTAAAGCGGCTTAAGGATTAGGGGATAAGGTTACGATGGCGCGTCTGTCCGCAGTCGTCTCACGAAAAACGTAGGCGGAATAAGTATGTAGAAAGCATTCTGGTGCTGTGTTTGGACGGCGGTTCGAGTCCGCCCATCTCCACAACCGGTAAAGCCGCCGGCATAAAGATGCCGGCGTACAGGCAATACGCACGAGATAAGTCTGTCTTGAAAACATGGATAATCTTATAAAATACTTTATCGAATGCGCCGTGGCCGCTGACAGGGAGAGGCTCGTTTCGTGCAGCAGCGGCAATCTCTCCATGAGATGCGGGGACAGGGCCTTGCTGAGTGCTACCGGCTCATGCCTCGGCCGCCTTGGGGAAAGCGACATAGCCGTATGCGACATCGGGACGGGCAGGAGCCTCAACGGGGTTGTCCCGACTATGGAGTCCGGCTTTCACCTCGGGATAATGCGGCGCCGTCCCGATGTGGGTTGTGTGCTGCACTTCCAGTCACCTTATGCGACCGTAGTTTCATGTATGAAACACAAGCCTGAGGATTATGCTGTGATACAGGAGATACCCATGTATGTGGGCCGTAATGTCCCTGTCATACCTTTTATGGCCCCGGGCTCCGCGAAACTGGCCGAAGCCGTTACGGACGCTCTCGCAGCGGCAGACCTGGCCATTCTGTCAAATCACGGCCAGGTTGCCTGCGGTACCGGTTTCGACGATGTATTCAGGAAGGCCGTTTTCTTCGAACTTGCCTGCCGTGTCATCGTCCTTTCTGGGGGATATTCAGTGATAAAGGCCTGACAATACCCTTTTAAAGGCTGTGGATATCCCATATTCCGGCGCTCTGCTCCAGTTCTATGAGGGACAGGGCGTGGTTGAAAAGCGTTTCTATGTATTGCGACCTGACATCATTGTATGTCCGCTGGGCCGAAAGTACTTCAAGCAATGAGACTTCTCCGCACCCGTAGCTGTAGAGCATCCCGTCAATCACGCTCCGGGCATCATCCAGCATCCTGCTGCCGTAATTTTCTACTTGTACGGTCAATGTACAATAACGCCTGTATGCCTGTATAACCTCCGTTTCTATCTGCAGCATTATCTGGCGGGTATATGTCTCCGCCTGCGCCTGCCTGCTTTCGGCGGCGGAAACCTCGCCCCTGTTTATATTGGAGAACTTCAGTGGAACGGCTATTCCTGCCGATATCCCGGTGAATGCCGGGGCCGGGGCTATCTCATTTCTTACCTGTGAATTGATGTTGGTGCCAAGCGACAGTTCCACGTCCGTGTTCCTTTCCCGGCGGACGAGCTTGAGGGCGGCCTCGGCGACATCTTCATTGCGCAGTGCGGCCATCAGGTCAGTCCTGTTGCCGTACGCGGCAGACAGCAGAGAGTCCAGTGAGAACTTTCGTATTATCGGCCGCAATTCCTCTGTGGGGCAGAAAAGCGTGTCTTTCGCGGACCTGCCCATCTGCACCCCGAGGGCGGCATATGCGCGGTACAGACCGGTTTCCGCATTTATAAGTTCATTGTACAGTATCTCCGCTTCGAGCCGGCTCTGGATGGCATCAGTCATGGTTATCTCGCCGGCTTCGAAGCGCAGGCTGTCGCTTACGGCAAGACGCCGGATATTCATATATGAATCGGCCTGCATCCTGTACAGTTCCTGCTGCTTTATCGCTTCAAGATACAGCATGGCGGATTCCGCCCTGAGGTTGCGGAAGTAGTCTGCGAGCAGGGCATCTGTCAGCTCCTGCTGTTTTTCTGCCAGTCCGATTCTGGCCTTGCGCACTCCGAAAGTGATGTTCTTGCTCAGTTCCAGCTCTACACCCTGTCCCATTGCCATATTCCAGTCGCTGTTGTTATAATATGATGCCGACAGGGAAAAGTCGCTGAATACCTTTGCTGCGGATATTTCGGCACTGGAAATGTCCGTATTCATCCTTTCGGCGGCGTAGCCTATGTTGCCGGCGGCTACGGCCTCTATATATTCCCCGTAGAGAATGCCGCATTTTTCTTCCTGCGCCCGCGCCTGCTGGAGGATATCCAGAAGCAGCAGGAGGCATATTGTTGTCCTATATATGTTCTTCATTGTTCCGGTTTTTATTGTCAGATTCGATTTTCTTCTTTTCCATCAGGAAGTACAGGGCGGGCAGTACAAAAAGTGTGACTACGGTCGCGAACATGAGCCCGTACACGATGACAGTTGCAAGAGGGCGCTGTACGTCCGAACCTATGCCTGTGGCGATGGAAGCCGGCAGCAGTCCGAATATGGCCACGAGCGCCGTCATCATCATGGGCCGCAGACGGTGCGAGGCCCCGTCAATGACAGCCTGTTGCAGCGGGTATCCCCTTTTCCTCAGTATGTTGATGTGTGAGAGCATTATGACCCCGTTCTGGATTGATAGCCCGAACAGTGCGATGAACCCTACCGCAGACGAGATATTGAATGTCATGCCTCTTATTACTATGGCCAGCATACCTCCGAATACCATCAGCGGAAGAAGGCCTATCAGCAGGCCTGCCTGCCTGAAATTGCCGAAAGAGAAAAACAGCAGCAGGAACATTACGGCAATGGTTACGGGGACAACAATGCCCAACCGTCCGAAAGCGCGGCTCTGGTTTTCAAGCTGCCCTGCCCAGGAATAATGGAAGTCGCGGTGGTCATAGAATACGTTGTGCCCGATAGCCTTGTCTGCTTCGGCTACGAAAGAGGACAGGTCCCGGTCGCGCAGGTTGATGCGCACGGTAGTAAATCTGCGGTTCATTTCCCTCGATATCATGCTTGGCCCGATGGTTGTCTTTATTTCGGCAACGGCCGACAGCGGTATCTTGGCACCTGAAGACGATGTCAGCATAAGTGCGCCGAGTTTCTCGGGAGTAGCCCTTGATTCTTCATTGTAACGGCATGTAACGTCATATACCCTGCTTCCGATGAATATCTGGGATACGGCCTTTCCGCCGACCGCCACTTCTATCAGCTCCGCCACGTCAGCCACGTTAAGCCCGTACCGGGCGATTTTGTCCCTGTCTATGACAATCTGCAACTGCGGGAGGAACGGTTCCTCGGCTATGCCTACGTCGGATGCGCCCTCAATGCCCGAGACAACGGCGGCAATTTCTTCCGCGATGCGCCTGCTCTCATCCAGGTCCTCCCCGTACACCTTGATGGCAAGGTCACTGTGCGCCCCGGCAATCTGGTCCATAACCATGTCGATAATCGGTTGGGAGAATCCTGCCCCGTAACCGGGCATTGTCTCAATCATGGCGGCCATATCATCTACAAGGTCGGCCTTGCTCCTTCCCTTTTCCCATTCGCTGTACGGCCTGAGTCCTATCATCACTTCTATATGCGAGAAGGAAAAGGGGCAGACCCCTTCGTCGTCCCGTCCTGTCTGTGTCATTACGTATGTTACCTCGTCAAACTGTTTCAGCTTGTGCCTGAGGACAGTGGCCATCTCGGAAGACTTTTCGAGGGACATGCCGGCCGGCAACTGCACCTGTATCCAGATACTGCCTTCGTCCAGCTCCGGCATGAAGTCTTTCCCTACATATACCGAGAGGCATATTGCCGCTGCGAGAGTAGCGGCCACAGGGGCAATCAGGCGTTTTGGGGCTGCAATGAGGGCGGCAGTCGCTTTCTTGTATTTTTCCGTCAGCTTTTCCATCCAGCGGTTGCGGTAAACCTTCTGCGGTTTGCGGTAAACGGAATATGCCAGTCCCGGAATGAGCAGCAGTGCGGCAGCCAGTGCTCCCAAAAGGGCAAAACTCAAGGTAAACGCCATTGGGGTGAAAAGCTTGCGTTCGACTCTGTCGAAGGCGAAGAGCGGCAGGTATGCGGTTATGATGATAAGGGTAGCGAAAAATATTGGTCTTGCGACTTCCGCCACGCGTTTTGCAATGTTGGCCCTGTCCAGCGGAGCAGACGGGTCATCCTCCCTTTTCTTCAGGATAGTTTCCATCATCACTATGGTGCCGTCCACTATTATGCCGAAATCTATCGCCCCAAGGGACAGCAGGTTGGCGGGAATATCCGTCAGCCACATGAGAATAAACGATATCAGCAGCGAAAGCGGGATCGTGACGGTAGCCAGCAGGGCCCCTTTCGGACTGCCGAGAAAGATTATCAGTATGGCCAGCACAAGCAGTATCCCGAACGACAGGGTGTGGATGATAGTGTCGAGTGTCGCATTTACGAGCTCGGTGCGGTCATAGAATGTCTTTATCCTTACACCTTCGGGCAATATGTTGTCATTCAGGTCCTCTACTGCCCTGTTCACTTCCTTGAGCACCTCGGAGGGATTTTCATACCTGAGCAGCTGGACCATTCCCTGGACGCCGTCCTCGTAGTCGGTACTGTCATCGAGGTAGCCCATTATGCCCTTGCGTTCGAGGCTGCCGTATCTGAGTTCCCCTATGTCTTTAAGGTAAACGGGCGTACCTTCCGTATTCCTGACTACAATGTTGCCGAGATCTTCCAGGTCCTGGACCAGGCCGACCCCGCGTATGACATAACTAAGGTCTCCGCGCATCAGGGTGCTGCCGCCGGCATTGGAATTGTTGTCCTCTATGGCTTCCGTAACCTCGCTGAGCGACAGCCCGTAGGCAGTAAGCCTGTCCGGGTCTATCTCTATCTGGTATTGCGTTGTGATTCCTCCGAAATTCGATACGTCCGCTATCCCGTAAATCTGTTTGAGACGTGGGATTATAACCCAGTGGTTAAGATCGGTCAGCTCCCTCAGGCTCAGGTCTCCGGTCACTACATATCTGAAAATCTCGCCGGTCGGTGAGGTGAGCGGGTCGAGTCCCGGCTGCGCGCCGAAAGGCAGTTCTATGTCGGCTATGCGCTCCATTACACGTTGTCTCGCCCAGTAGTCATCGGTACCGTCCTCGAAAACCAATGTTATTTTGGATATCCCGAAAAAGTTCTTGCTCCGCATTACTTTCAGCCCCGGAATACCGTTCAGTTCCCTTTCCAGCGGGACTGTAATCTGCTGTTCGATTTCGGTTACCGCAAGTCCAGGGACCTGCGTGGCAACGCCTACGGATACATCGGCTATATCGGGATAGGCGTCTATTGCGAGATGCTTCCATGCGTAGGCCCCTAAGGCGGCCAGCAGGATGAAAACGGCAAGTACAAGCCATCTTCTTTCCAAAAGTCTTTCTATGAATCTTTCCATGGCTGCCTACATGTTCAGGAATATCCCACCTTTGGTCATGGCCGTCTCCCCGCAGGACAGGCCTTCGGTTATGCGTACGGAACCGTTGCCTGTGTTCTCCGAAACTACATTGCGGCGCAGCAGCGAACTGTCAGGAAGCAAAAGGTAGACAAAGTCGCTTTCCCTTTCCTGCATCAGTGCGGTAGCCGGAAGGATTATCGATTCTGACGGGGTCCCGAAGAAAGTGACATTGCAGAACATCCCGAGCTTCAGGTCCCGATCCCTGTTGTCGCAGTCTATGATGACCTCCAGTGAACGGCTCGAGGGGTCCACTATCTCCCCGACATAGCGGATTCTTCCGCTATATGTCTTTCCGGGAATCGAAGGGATGTGTATCTCGGCCCTGTCCCCCTCTCTTACAGACCCGAAGTAGCGTTCCTTTATGAAAGCCCTCACCCATACTTCGGACAGGTCTGCGATTACTGCCAGCGGCCCTTCCCCCTCACCGACATAGCTTCCTATGGTCATGTCGCATTTGAGTACCTCGCCGTTTATAGGGGAGACTACTGACAGCGGCCTGCCTGTGCGTACCGAGGATGTATCGGCATTGAATATGCCGAGGACAGCCGCGGCCTGCTCCAGTTCCTGTTCGGCTATATAGGCTTCATTGCCCGCCTGTTCAAGCTCCTTTTCCGTCCCTACGCCGTTTGCCGACAATTCTTTCTGCCTCGCATAGCGCTTCGCCGCCAGGGTGTGGTTCGACCTTGCCGCAAAATACGCCTTGCCGGCTTCATAAAAATCCGATGAACCGAGACCGAATACGGGCGACCCTTCCCGGACCTTTTGTCCGAGATGTATGTTGCATTCCGTGATCCTGCCTGCGAACGGGGCGGAAATCTCCGCAATTCTCCCTGCTACCGGGGATACTTCCCCGACTGTCCGGAATGCGGCCGAGTATTCTTCTTCCCTGACCGTACGGAATTCCAGATATTCCCAGATGGGGGAGTTCCTGTCTATGTATACCGTATCCCCGCGGTGAATGACTTCATTGTACGTGTCTGCTGTCCTGTTTCCGGTACAGGCCGATAACAGAACGGCCATACCGGATATAATCCATAAGTTTTTTTGCATAATCCTGTCTTAAAATGTTTTACGGCTGTACTGCATTGTCCTACCGGTACGGTCCGGACTGCCGGGAATTTCCGCTCCCGGCCTGCACTGCAGTCAGAAAATGACGCCGGGAAAATCCGGCAGAAGCCGCATTGCGTTTGCGGCATTTTATACGGGCCTGTCGGAGGTCCGCAAGGTCAGACAAGACATGTGGGCGGGGCCCGGAGATTGCAATGCGGCGTCTCGCCGCAGGCGGCCTCCCCGCTGCAGGCGTAGAAACGGACCGGGGCAGGAATACTGAAAACCACTTCTGCCGCCGCCGTATCCGTTGCAAAGAAAACAGATGCGTTGAATGAGGATATGATTCTTATCTCATTGGCATTGTGTGTATGGCAAGGCAACCCTTCCGCATTTTTGGAGTAGGGATGCGAATGCGTTACCGAATATCCGGGATAGAAGTGCGTATGGATAAACAGGGTGTTGCTCACATAGAACCCCATGAAAAGGGATATGAGCAGGCAGTCGAGAACCCTGTATTTGCGCAGATGCTTTATCATTCCGGCCTAATGTCCGGCAAAATTACTTTTTTTTACATAATTGCAAAACGGGGTGACATTATTTTTAAATTTGCCTTTCCTGAAAATACGGCCCTATTATGGAATTTGCAGACAGAAGAAGCATACGGAGATACGCTGAGCGGGGAATCCCCCGAGAACTTATGGAGGCACTCGCCGCAGAGGCATCAAGGGCCGCGACTATGGGCAATATGCAGTTGTATTCCCTTGTAGTTACTACCGACGGCCCGGAAAGGGAGGCCCTTGCGGCAGCCCACCATCACCAGCCGATGGCAGAAGAAGCTCCTGCCATACTTACTTTCTGCGCCGACTACAACAGATTCAGCCTCTGGTGCGGACTCAGGCAGGCCGATCCGGGTTATGACAACTTTGCCTCATTTGCCAATGCCGTGACCGACACCCTGCTTTTCGCCCAGGCTTTCATTACCCTGGCTGAAGAACGCGGACTTGGAACATGCATACTTGGCACTACCGTCTATAATCCCGACATGATTATAGATGCCCTTCATCTGCCGCGCCTCGTATTCCCGGTGCTGACAGCCGCAATGGGCTGGCCCGGCGAATTCCCGGAGCAGACGGACCGCCTTCCGGCCGCAGCTGTTATCCACAACGGGACTTACGGGAATTATGCTCCTGAGGACATAGAACGTATTTACGCATACAAGGAGTCCCTGCCCGAAAGCCGTCATTTTGTGGAAATCAACGGTACGGACAACCTCGCACAGGTGTTTACCCGCTTCAGGTTTACCCGTGATGAATGTATGGAGATGTCCCTCAGGTTGGAAAAAGCCCTTGAAAGGCAGGGTTTCAGTCTTCCCGGACGAAAGGTCTGAGGCCTTCTGCAGCCTCGGCGGGAGTTATGCGCCTGCCTCCGTTGTCCATGTCGATGAGGACATACCGGTCGTTGCCCATGCCGAGTTCCTTCATGTATGAAAGCTGTCTGAGCCCGTGGCGGCTTTCTATGCGTTCGACGAGGTCATGCCGGTCTCTTTCAGTCATGGCATACACTATGTCAACGCAGGCCTGGTCCAATGCAAGAATATCGGTAGAAGACAGTATGCCGACGTCTGGGGTTACCACAGGGGCGGCATTTATACCTTCGCAGTCGCATGAAACAGACATGTTGCGCATGACGTTGACGTAAGTGATACGTTTGCCGAAATAGTCGGTGACGGCTTTGGCGGATTCGGTCATGCGTTCCATGAACTCTTCTTCGGAAATGTCCCACTGGTCGTCCTGTCCCGGGGTAGTGTGAATCCATGCCTTGCCTATGCGGCCGTCGGCGCATCCTATCCCTATGTTTTTGTTGCTGCCCCCGAAGCCGCCTTTCGAATGCCCCTTGAAGTGTGTAAGCACAACTAAGGAGTTGTAGTCCGTTAAATGGCTGCCCATCGACATGCGGTCGAACCACTTTCCTCCGATAACCGGCAATGTAAGAGTGTCCTCCTCGTCCAGGATGTCAACAGGGCAGAATGTCCATCCATTCTTTTCCAGGGTCCTTCGGTGCTGCTCCGTAGTGTAGCGGTCACCGGCATAATATGTATTCGTCTCTACAATGGCCGCGTCGGGCAGCTTTTTGGCCATCAGTTCCCTTACCCACTCGCTCGGAATGATGTTGGGACCGCCTGGCTCCCCGGTATGCAGTTTCACCCCTGTGCGGCCTTCGATATTAGCACAGACCTGTTCGTAGGCCTTTATGAGACCCTCCGGGCTAAGATTGCGCGTAAAGTAAACAATTGACTCGTTCCCTGTCCTTTCTTCGTATGGAACATATCTGTTCCCGTCTTTTCCAGGGATTGACCTGTCCTGTCCGCAGGATATGGCTGCTGCTCCGGCGATTACCGACAAACCGGCGACAGCTGTAATAATAGTACGTTTCATTTCGGATGGATTTGATTACGGATTCAAAGATAATCCACATAGCCCGAAAGGGGGATACCGCTATAACGGAAAAATGTGCAAATATTACCGGAACGGCGTCTCTTTACCTCAGAAATGAGGATGCGTATCCGTTTCTATCCCCATTTATGGCGATTGTACGTCCCTCGCCCCTGGAATACTTTTGCACAAAAAAATCAGAACATAATTATGAAAACGACAGGATTGTTTTTTATTGCGGCCGCAGCAATAGCTTTGGCCTCCTGTAATAGGCAGGATGATAATTCCATAGATCTTAAAACAATAGCCGGGACATACAGCGGTTATGCCGCAGCCTCGTTCCAGTACAGCGAACTTCCCATGTTCAGCCCGGGGCAGAGCCTGACCATAGCGGAAGAGGACGGGAAAACTGTATCGCTTTCCTATGAGTCCGATACCTGGGGCACATTTACATTTACAGGCGTGACGGTGGCCGAGGACAACGGAAAATATTCGCTGAACGGGGAAGGCACTACCGTCATGGGCATGTCCGCGGAGCAGACGAGCGAATACCCGTGCAGCCTCTCCGCTTCGATAAGCGCCTCTTTGGATGAATTCGAATTCGTCTTCGACGTACCCGGGGTAATGGGCGGGCTTAAAATCACCTTTGTCTCCGGAGAGATGCCTGCCGGGTATGCTGTTACGGGAACCTATACCGGAACACTGGCTCTCAGCGTTATGGGTTCCGATATGGGGACCGTTGAGGACTCACAGGTCATTATCGACGGTACCGGAGAGCAGGTAAGCCTGACGCTTAAGGGATTCGGACTCGAAAGCATGGGCATGTCCATCGGGGACATAACAATCGGGGACGTGACGGTCGACAGGGACGGTGCCGGTTATAGGCTTACTATAGCGGAAACGAGCGTAACGGTAGGAGAACTCAATGTGGTATGTCATGCGGAAGGTACCGTATCGGACGGCCGTGCCGACATCGTATTCGGCATAACCCCCGGGGCCATGCCCATGGAAATCACAGCTACATTCAGCGGCAGTACAAATTAGGGAAAGCTCTCTATGTCGACGGGAAACAGACTGAACGGATATATCCGGATTGCATTGCTGGGGGCGGCATTTCTGCCGCTCTCCGGATGCAACGGGATATTCGACTTTTACGACGATCCGGCCAGGACAGGAGGCTACGGATTTGTTTCCGCCTGTACGCCGGATACTCCTGGTACAATATATATAAATACTTCGTCCTATACGGCATGGAAATACATTGACCTGGGAATGATGGCCGTAGACAGTACGGATATAGCTCCTGACGGGACAGAGGCCCCGGAGCCCCCTGCAGACTTCGATTTTGCCGTCCACCGCTATGACGTAAAGACCAACGGCGGAAGCGTACTGGAGACGGAGTATTCTTCCTTTGGCGACCTGCTTGCTTCGGGCGCCCTGCCTGAAGGGGATTATGTCAGGGACGAATGGACCACTGACCGCATTGCCATCGATATGTCGGGGATGATGGACGGGGTAATAGTCTATGCGGAATCCGATTACAATCCCGAGTTCTCCAAATGGCTTAATGTAGATACTTCCGTCATGCCCCCCATTTATACCATGTCCGGGAGGATATACATACTGAAACTGGCCGACGGCACATGTGCGGCGGTAAAACTCGCAAACTACATCAATGAGACAGGGGTGAAAGGATATATGACGATAGAGTACATATATCCTCTTGAATTTTGAAAAACGACCGATGGGCAAACGTATATTAACTGTAATATTTCTGATGCAGCTGGCTTTGCCGGCCGCGCATCCCAAGGACATAAAGGGAAAGATAACCGATGGAACCGGAACGCCGTTGCCGTCTGCTGCGGTAGTGCTCTCCGAAGACAGGACGGTGTATGCGATAGCGGACAATGAGGGGGACTACCTGCTGGAACTGCCTGAAAATATTTCCTCCGGGACACTCGTCTTCAAGATGGCCGGGTTTCTTTCCAAGGAGGTAGACCTGTCAGAGGCTTTTTCAGGCAGGTTGGATGTAAGTATGGAAGAAGACCTTATGAATCTCGAAACGGTTGTGGTTACCGGAACGCGTACTCCCAGGCTCTTGAAAAACACCCCGATACTTACGAGAGTCATTATGAAGGAAGATATAGAGAGGGTAGATGCCCTCAATATAGGCGACCTGCTCGAGGCGGAGATTCCGGGAATAGAGTTCTCCTATGCCATGGACCAGCAGGTTACGCTGAATATGCAGGGTTTCGGGGGCAATTCAGTCCTATTTCTGATAGACGGGGAGCGTCTGGCAGGCGAGACACTTGACAATATAGACTACAACCGCCTGAATCTCGACAATGTGGAGCGTGTGGAGATAATCAAGGGGGCGGCATCTTCGCTTTACGGTTCCAATGCCGTGGGCGGTGTGGTCAATATAATAAGCAAAGGGGCGACAGAGCCCTGGTCCGTAAATCTGAACGCCCGTTACGGGGCGCATAACGAACAGCGTTACGGAGGTTCGGCAGGTTTCAATATAAATAACAGGCTCAACAGCCTTACGAGCGTACAGTATACCAGCATAGACTCGTATGACATGCGAAATGACGGGGATTATACCACATTCTACGGAGGATACAATTACAGTATCAAGGAACGTCTGGAATATGAGCCGGTAAAGGGGCTCAGACTGATAGGCAGGGCAGGTTATTTCTTCAGGGAAAGGAACATGCAGGAAGATGCCCGCGACCGTTACAGGGATTTCAGCGGGGGATTGAAAGGGATGTGGGACATAAGTTCCAAGAGCCGTCTGGAACTTTCCTACGGATTCGACCAGTACGACAAGAGCGACTACCTGCCCGCCTATGGCTCGGATGTGCGTAACTACAGTAATGTCCAGCATGTCGTAAGGGGAATTTTCTCCCATACTTTTGCAGGAAGATATACCCTGACGGTAGGCGGAGACTATATGAGGGATTATCTGATGAGCTACCAGTTCGAAGGCAACGGCTATCATCTGCAGCATTCGGCAGACGCCTTTGCCCAGGCTGAGCTGAATTTCAACGACCACTGGAACCTGACGGGAGGGATTCGGTACGATTTCTTTTCCCAGAAGCGCCTGAGCCATCTGTCACCTAAGCTCAGCCTTATGTACAAATTTGGCGGCTGGGCTTTCAGGGGTTCGTATTCCGGAGGGTTCAGGGCCCCGACATTGAAGGAAATGTACATGTCCTTCGACATGGCAGGCATCTTCTACATATACGGCAACCCCGACCTGTCGCCCGAGTCCAGCCACAACGTGTCGGTTTCGGCCGAATATACGTGGAAATACGTAAGCGCTTCCGTCAGCGGTTTCTATAATTGGGTGGACAACCGCATCACTACCGTCTGGAATGAAGACCTGAACGGTATGATGTACACGAACATGTCCCCGATGCAGGTACGGGGGGTGGATGTTTCTGTCTCGGCCAGATTCCCCTTCGGCCTGGGGGCAAGATTAGCCTACACCTTTACCGACGAGGCTGTACGTCCCGGGGAGCCGCTTCTTTCGCAGACCAGGCCGCATTCTGCTACAGTTAAGGTGGAATACGGGAAGTCATGGAAAAACTATGGTTTCAATATTGCCCTCAGCGGAAGGGTGCTTTCGGCGGTGACATCGGAGGTATATACCTCGGCTTCTGATTACAGGGATACCGAGAAGCAGACCTGTCCGGCCTATACGATATGGAAACTTACCCTTTCCCAGGACATATGGCGCGGCATCAGCCTGAATCTCATAGTAGACAACCTGTTCAACTATGTGCCTGACTATTATTACAGCAGCACTCCCAGTACTACGGGTACCGCATTTGCGGCAGGCATATCGGTTGACATAGACAAATTCTTTAAAAAATAACCGATGACCTTTACAGACAGAAAACGGATTACCATCATAATGGCGGCAGCGGCGGTCCTGCTTTCGCTGTGGCTGTTGTGGCACTTCAAGGGAGGGGTTACAAAAGTGGCCTTCCTCAACTATCAGGTAATACAGCTCGGGGAAATATCCCGGGCAAACGACAACCCCCGTATCAAGCTCTACGAACTTTCTCCAGAAGATGCCGGGAAAGCCGGCAGGTATGACATGCTGCTGATAAACGGCATGGGACTGCGTATCACTGAAGCGCAGAGGGAGAAAATCGTTGAGGCCGGCAAAAAGGGGCTTCCGGTGGTGTCCGTGATGGTGACCAATCCGGCCAATGATATAAACACGCTCGATTCCGCCAGGGCATCCGCCGTCAAGGAGTACCTTTCCAACGGTGGACCGGAGAATTACCGCGGGATGCTTTGCTACATAAGGCGGAATATAGACAGGAAAATATTCATAGCCCCGTCGGCCCCGCCCCCGCAGGAATACATTGTGAAGAATATTTACCGTCCTGACACGGCCGACGGAAAAAGGGGAGAAACTGGCTTTGCTTCCATAAAGGAATACAATGCCTACCTGAGAGAAAACGGACTGTACAGGGATAATGGTCCGAAGGTCTTGATAACCGGACAGATGGGGGATGCAGGAGAAATTATCCCGCTTTTCGAGGCGGCAGGGAATACCGTATATGCCGTCCGCTCCCTGAATCCGCTGCTGCGCAACGGGGCGTTGGATTCCATTGCGCCTGCCGCCGTAGTGAATATGGCGCACGGAAGGCTTGGGGACGAGGCTGTGGAGTATCTTTCTTCCCGAAATATTCCCCTTTTCGCCCCGTTGAATGTGAATATGCTTGTCTCCGAGTGGGAAAGCGATCCGATGGGGATGAGCGGCGGCTTCATGTCCCAGAGTGTGGTTACACCTGAAATAGACGGGGCGTTGAGGCCGTTTGCCGTATTCGGGCACTACGAAGAGCAGGGAGGGCTTCAGAAACTTAGGGCCATACCGGGCAGGGCGGAAGAGTTCGTCGAAACGGTCAATAATTATATTTCCCTGAAAACCATGCCTGAACGGGATAAGAAAATTGCAGTGTTCTACTACAAGGGGGCAGGGCAGAACTCGCTTGTCGCTGCAGGCCTGGACGTTATCCCGTCATTGTATAACTTCCTGGTGTTCTTGCGGGAAAAAGGCTATAACGTGGACGGGCTTCCTTCGTCTCCGGAAGCGCTGGCCTCTCTTATTCAGCGCAAGGGGGCTGTATTCGGCTCTTATGCCGAGGGTGCCGCCTCCGAATTCATGCAGAGCGGTTCCCCCGAATGGATAGATGCCGAAGAATACAGGAAATGGGTGGAAGACGCCATGCCTGCCGCATTATATGCGCAGGTTACAGAGGCGTTCGGTGAGTTTCCCGGGACATATATGGTATCGGACGGCAGGCTGGCCCTTGCCCGTATCGAACTCGGGAATGTGGTGCTCCTGCCCCAACCTGCCGCAGGCGGCGGTGAAAATGATTTCCAGATGGTACACGGCACCCATGCCGCACCTCCGCACAATTATATCGCTGCCTATCTGTGGGCGCGCTACGGCTTCGGGGCCGATGCCGTAATCCATTTCGGCACTCACGGCAGCATGGAATTCACCCCGCAGAAGCAGGTAGCCCTTAGCAGTTACGACTGGCCGGACAGGCTTATAGGCACGATCCCGCACCTGTACCTGTACACCATAGGCAATGTCGGGGAAGGGGTTATAGCCAAGAGAAGAGCCTATGCCGGCCTGCATTCGTATCTTACCGCCCCGTTTATGGAAAGCGGCGTCCGCGGGATGTACAAGGAACTTTCGGAAGCGATAGCGGATTATAACAGGGTTTGCGCCCGGGAAACTCCGGACAGGAAGGATGTAGATGCCGCATCGCTGAAAGTGAAGACTTTGGCTGTGGAGATGGGCATAAACGGGGATCTCGGCCTTGACTCGCTGCCATCAGTCCCCTATACTGCCGATGAAATACTCAGAATAGAAAACTTTGCCGAAGAACTGGCTTCCGAAAAGGTAGCCGGCAGATCCTATGTGCTCGGGGTCCCGTATGCCGAAAAGGACATAGTTTCTACAGTAAGGGCCATGTCGGTGGAACCGGTAGCGTACGGGCTTTACGAGTTGGACAGGCTGCGCGGGAAGCAGGTCCCTGATCCTCTCGGCAACCGCAGGGAGTTCAATTCGGAATATATTGTTCCGGCCGGGAAAATTGTCGGACGCCTGCTGGCTATGGATGCTCCCGCAGGGGACGGGTTCCTGTGCCGGGTCGCCGGTATTACCGAAGAAGAACTCTCTATGGCGAGAAAGGTTAAAAAGGCTCTGGAACCCGCACCGGACATGATGTCCATGATGCTCAGGATGTCGGAGGAAATGTCATTGGAAAAGCGTCATTCCCGAGACGGGAAGGATGCTTCCGGGAATCCGGGCATGAGCGATATGATGTCCATGATCGGGAAGCGGATGGCAGGCGGAGTGCAGTACTCTGATGGCGAAATGGATTTCGCAAGGGCCGTTTCAGGGATGGAACAGGCCGTGCTGAATGTGTATAACTATCGTAAAATGCTGTATGACAGTCCGTACATGGAGCTGGAAAGCGTTGCGAACGCTTTGGACGGAGGCTATACGGAGCCTTCTCCCGGCGGGGACCCTGTGGCCAATCCCAACACCCTGCCTACGGGACGCAATCTCTTCGCTGTAAATGCAGAGGCCACCCCGAGCCGTCAGGCCTGGGAAAAGGGCGTGGAACTGGCCCGAAACACCATAGACCTTTACAGGCAGAGACACAACGACTCCATACCGAGGAAAGTGAGCTATACCCTATGGAGCAGCGAGTTCATAGAGACGGAGGGGGCTACTGTCGCGCAGATACTGTATATGCTCGGAGTGGAGCCGGTTTATGACAGTTTCTCTCGTGTGACTGACATACGGCTTATTCCGTCTGAAGAACTCGGCCGGCCGAGAATCGATGTGGTCGTGCAGACCAGCGGGCAGCTCAGGGACATAGCCGCGTCAAGGCTTTTCCTGATAGACAGGGCCGTAAGGATGGCAGCCGCCTCTGCAGGCGACAGATGGCCCAATTATGTGGCGGAAGGCATAACCGAGACTGAAAGGATACTGACTGGGAAGGGAGTCACCCCGAAGGATGCCAGGCGGATGTCTTCATACCGCGTATTCGGGGGCGTAAACGGGAATTACGGGACCGGAATCCAGGGTATGGTGCAGGCCTCCGGCAGATGGGACTCGGAAGAAGAGATAGCCGGGGTGTATATCAACAATATGGGCGCGTATTACGGAGACCCGGAGCAGTGGCAGGAATTTGAACAGTTCGTATTCGAAGCCGCACTGTCGAGGACGGATGCGGTGGTGCAGCCCAGGCAGAGCAATACATGGGGAGCCCTGAGCCTGGACCATGTCTATGAGTTTATGGGCGGGCTGAACCTTGCCGTCAGGGAAGTCACAGGCAAGGACCCAGACGCGTATCTGAGCGATTACCGCAACCGTAACAGGGTAAGGATGCAGGAACTGAAAGAGGCCATAGGGGTAGAAAGCCGTACAACCGTCCTTAATCCGGCCTATATAGCGGAAAAGATGGCCGGAGGGGCAGGTGATGCCGATGCCATAGCAGAGACAGTGCGCAACACTTTCGGCTGGAATGTCATGAAGCCGGACGCGGTGGATGAAAGGCTCTGGAACGAGTATTACGATATATACGTCGGAGACAGATTCGGTCTCGGAGTGCAGGAAAGTTTCGAACGGAACAATCCTGCCGCACTGCAGGAAATTACGGCAGTGATGCTGGAAACAGTCCGCAAGGGCTACTGGAACGCCTCTCCGGAACAGATCGCCGCCATGGCCGGGCTTCATGCGGAACTTATAGGGAAGTACAGGCCTTCATGTTCCGGTACGGTCTGCGACAACGCCGCCCTCAGCGAATTCATAGCCTCGAATATGGACCCGGCCTCCGCTTCCTCGTACAGGGGGGCGGTAAGGGAAATCCGCGAGGCCGTTGCGGATAATGCCGCTGACGGCATGGTCCTCAGGAAGGAAAGCATGGGCGATACTCCGGAAGGTAAAACGGCCTGGGTCGGCAATACCGTTGTCATTCTCATACTTGTCGTACTTGTTACTGGCGGCCTGCTGATACGGCGCAGGCGCAGGAAAACGGAGGAATAGGCATTATGCATTCATTGGTCCTTGTTCTTATGGTCCTGGTCTGTTTCAATTTCATACTGAAGCAGACCTGGCACAAGAAATGGTCAGTAGCCGCCCATGCCCTTGCGGCCGCCCTTTTTACCGGGTTCATGTGGCCTTTTGCCATAGAGCAGTCCCGTTCGCAGATAGACGAATGGCTTTCCAATCCCGCCCTGATGCTGGACACATCTGTCATTATAACTGTAGAAGTCATATTACAGATGGCATTCTGCCTGCTTTGCGTGCATCTTACCGGCAGCGGAAAGCTTAGCCGTTCCACGATATGGCTCTACAGGGTTCTCAGATGGTTTCCGGGGGTGCTTATACTGCCTGTCCTGTTCAGCCTGCTTGTATTTATGGTATTCTCGTTTCCCGGGGTACCGTTCAAGGCGTTGTCGTGGGGCTGCGCCGCTGCCGTACTGGTGTCCGTGCCGCTCGGGGTATGGGCGATAGAGAGGCTTTTCCCGGAAAAGGAGTTGCGTCTGGAACTGTTTTTCCTTACAAACATACTGACCGCAATAGTCGCCATAATAGCGACTGTCAACGGGCGGACAGCGGTTGCCGCTGTAGGCGGTACCGATCTGGCCGCCATGGCCGGCGTGCTGGCGATGGTCGCCGCCGGCTTCATTATCGGCTGGAAACTTAGGCTCAACCTGCCGTTCAGATCATTAATGAAAAAAATCAAAAACAAATAATCCATTGACACTATGACTTATATTTCTGACATTCTATTCTGGATCTCAAACGGGCTCCTGGTCCCGGTGGTGGTATTGCTCATACTGCTGTTTGTCCGTTCACTTGTCCTTATAGGCAATTTTTTCGGACAGTACATGCAGATAAGGAAAACCGACAAGGTCTTTACAGACCGCATAGCTCCCCTTACTTCGGAAAATGTGGGAGAGCTCAGGGCATCCCTGCCGGAGAAGTCCAGGTCACCTCTTATCATGTCCCTTATATCATTATTGGAAAACAGGGATGACCGCGCGCGCCGCCAGCTCCTGCTTTCCGATTACGAAGTTGCGGCCGACAAGGACCTCGCCGTATCCAAGACGCTATCCAAAATGGGCCCCATGCTCGGACTTATGGGGACCCTGATTCCCATGGGGCCGGCTCTTGTCGGGCTTTCAACCGGCGACATTTCTTCTATGGCCTACAACATGCAGGTGGCTTTCGCGACGACTGTCGTCGGACTGTTCTCCGCTGCCATAGGATTTATCACACAGCAGGTAAAGCAGCGCTGGTATCTGCAGGACCTGAACCGCCTGGAATTCGTTTCGGAACTGTTGGACTCATCACGCAAATGAACATGAAGAGAAGAAGGCTTTTAGGCAGCGACGAGGAAAATGACCCCATGAGCGTTGTAGGCAACCTTTTCGATGTGGCCATGGTATTTGCCGTAGCGCTCATGGTTGCACTTGTGACCCGTTACGACATGACTGAAATGTTCAGCAAGGAGGACTTTACCATGATAAAGAACCCCGGCAAGGAAAATATGGAGATAATAGTCAAGGAAGGCGAGCAAATCAACCGGTATACCCCTTCCGATGACCAGAGCGGAAACGGCAGGCGCGGCAAGCGGGTAGGCATCGCCTACGAACTGGAAAACGGGGAGATTATCTACGTTCCGGAATAACCGCTATTTTTTCCTTTCCCTGTACCCTCGTATTTCCCATAATTTTTATATTCGGAGAAAGGATTCGCGTATATTGGTAAACAACAGGCTTACTCCTTTTCAGTATTCAAGGAATGAAGGAAAGTTGTATCAGGTACTGAGTGTCCTTTCCTTTGCGCACAATTCCGATGAGAAGTATGTAAGGGCTATGCGCAGAAGTGACTATCAGTATTGGACCTATTCTTTTGAGGACAAACTGTGGCATAAACTTCCGAGGGAAGAACTTTCCGAAATGGAGAAAATAGTGCTGGCATATTCTCATATGGGCTATACAGTAGAACAGATTGCGGACAAGATATGCAGGTCTTCCGATACAGTTAAAGGCTATAAGAAGTCCATTTTTTCTAAATTACACGTGGACAATATAATCGAGGCCGTTGCAGCGGCTACGGCGAGACGTATGGTGTAGCTGCACTGTATATTTTATTTATCCACATGGCGAAAAGTCTGTCGGTTACAGAATAGACCCTGTCGGTTTCCGTGACGATGTCTTTATCCAGAAGTTTTTTTGCGGCTGACTGCACGGAACTGGCAGAAGCCAGGCTGTGACGTTTAATGAATTCTGAAGAAGTTATGTGTTCTGCATCCCCCTCTTTGGCTATGGCATACAGAAGGGCTTTCTGCTTTTCGGGTATATTGGACAGGATTTCGCGGAAGATTGTATCGTTTGATGCTATCATCTCGTCAATAGCTCCACGTATCGTTTCTATTGTGCATTCATCCCCTTCCGGGGTATCGGCAAAGGCCTCGTTGAACGTTTTCTGTATGTAATATGTATGCCCCTTGAACAGGTTATAGACTTTTCCGACATTCGCCGCTTCAATGTTTTTTTTGCACTTTTTGAAATGGTTTACAATGAACGGAACGTATATGTCCCGGGAGATGGCTTTAAGTTCCAGCGTATCCGTACTGTGATAGAATGGCCTGGCTGCCGAGGAAAACATTTCCTGCATCATGTGCCGTTCGCTCCCTGCAAATATGAAGTTGCAGTTCTCCTGTTTCTGAATATGGGTACGCAGCATGGCCTCAATGTTTTTTTCGGGATATTTGGCTATCTGCTGGAATTCGTCAATGGCAATAATACACCGCCTGTCAGCATGGCTCAAGTACTGGAAAATTTCATCCAACGTATATTCCGGTTGCTTTATGTCGCCCAGTTCTATATTGAAAGCCGGCATGTTGAATACCGGGTCGAAACCTAATCTCCCGCTTATGGACTTTAAAGTCTGTATGAAGAGTCTGGCCATTTTCCGGCTGCGGGGAAGCAGCGTCCCGTAAATTTCTTTGCCCAGCAGATAGGTGAATTCCCTCAGGCTGGATGTATGCAGTATGTCAATAAAAAAGGTATAATACTCATTATCAATTTCCGGCCTGTCGAAGCAGAATTGTATCAGACCGGTTTTCCCCATTCTGCGAGGGGATATGATGACCATATTATTACCGTTTGTAATGGACTTTATTAGTCTGGTGGATTCTGCAATCCTATCACAAAAGTACTCGGGGGCTATCTTGCCTGTTACTATAAAAGGGTTTGTTTTTGTGGCCATACGGATATTTTATGCAAATAAAATTATTTTATTTGAATTATGCAAATAAAATAATGTGACGGGGCTTACCGGGAAGGGCGGCCTGCCTTATACCATCTTGAGGCCTACAATGGAAATAATAAGTGTGCAGATGAAGAAGATGCGGGCGAAGGTGACAGGCTCGTGGAAGAATATGATACCTAAAACGACGGTGCCGACGGCCCCTATGCCTGTCCATACAGGATATGCCGTACCTATGGGTATTGTCTGTACGGACTTGGCGAGCAGCAGCATGCTGGCGGTCAGGAACAGCAGGAAACCTGCACCCCACAACCAGTATTCAAGTCCGGAGAGGCCTTTCATTTTACCGAGGCAGAATGCAAAACCGGTCTCGCACAGACCTGCAATAATCAGTATTATCCAACTCATATTCAATTTCATTTCAGCATTATCCTTTTAGCGTGCGAAAATACAAAAAACAGTCTTATCTTCGCAAGCGACAAGAAAAACTGCCTATATGGAAGAAAACAGGTACAACAGCATGCTTGCCGGGCTGCCGGCGAATATAAGGATACAGCTTGACCAGATAAGGCGTTTCGTGGAGGCGGACAACGCCTGCGCATTCGTTGGCTCGGGTTTCAGCAGGAACGCCGTTTCGGAGACGGGGGCGGAGATGAGCGACTGGGCGGGGCTGAGGAAAGTGTTCTACGAAAGGCTCGGAGGAAAGGCCGACTGGATGGAGGGGAAAAGCCAGATAGAGCTTGCATCGCTTATCGAGTCCACTTTCGGACATCACGAACTGAATAATCTGATTTATTCCACGCTGCCTGACAATGAAGTGCGCCCGGGCAGCCTGCACCATGCAATGATGTCAGTAAGGTGGAGGGACGTGCTTACGACCAACTATGACACCCTCCTGGAGAGAACGGCTAAGGATGTCCCCCGCAATTATCAGGTGGTGACTACGAAGGAGACACTGCTGTATTCCCATTCCCCGAGGATAATAAAACTTCACGGCAGCTTCAAGGACATACGCCCCTTTGTAATGAGCGAGGAGGATTTCAGGACGTATCCGCAAAAGCATCCTGAATTCATAAACACTGTCCGCCAGATTTTTATCGAGAATCTGATATGTCTGATCGGCTTTTCGGGCAATGACCCCAATTTCCTGAACTGGTGGTTAGGGTGGACAAGGGACGTGATGGGGGAGGAGATGAACCCGGTTTATCTGATAACCCATTCGGACGAACTCTCGCTGCCCTATATCAGCCAGATGCGCAGCAGGAAGATAGAGGTCATAAACCTGAAGGATGCCGGGGCGGCGGACATGGCGGAAGGGCTTGCGTTCTTCTTCAAGTATATAAGTACTCCTGCCCGGCAGGAGGAATGGGACTGTACGGTGGATTTCCGCCGGGATTCCGTAAGGACGCCGGTAACGGCAGAGAGGGTAAGGGAACTCACGGAAAGGATGTCAGCCGTCAGGACATCCTTTCCGGGATGGGTCGTCCTGCCGGTACGGTATCATGACGGTTTCAGCGATACCGTGGAAAACTTTCCGTTCATGGACAGGTACATTTCGGGGGAAATACCGGCAGAGGACAGGATAAGGTTCCTCTATGAGGTGGACTGGAGAATGAATACCGCCTGTTCTCCCGAGAAGATGGACTGGTTCGTGGAGGCGGTGGAGTCACTTGCGGGGCAAACGGCCGAGCTTCCGAAAGAGACTGCCATGATGGCGGCAAGGCTCAATGTCTCTCTCCTGAGGATATACCGTATGGACATGGATTCCGGGGCCTTCGGAAGGACGGAACGTAAGCTGGCCGGGATGGAGGAGGCAGACGCCTTCAGAGACGAGATAAGATATGAAAGCTGTATGATGGCTTTCTGTTCTCTCGATTTCGAAAAATTAAGGAACCTGCTGGCAGAATGGAAGGTTGCGGACGGCAATTACAGGTCCGTACTGTGGAAGTCCTGCATACTGGCTATGACGGGGAAGCGGGAAGAGGCCTACGGATTGGTTTCGCGTGCCATGAATGCCATTACCCAGAAGTCGTACAGCAGCGGTCTTACGGGATATGAACAGTCGGTGCGCCACATCCTGTATTCGGCCATGAGGCTGTACGCCGGCAGGTTCGGGGAACCCGTCCCTGCATTTCCGGAGACCGCCGCCTCCGGCGACATGCTGCGTACGGTCTACAGGAAGGTCATTGAAGACTACGGGAAGCCGGTCAGGGAAAACGGCCAGTCCAGAAGGCATAATTTCAGAATCAACTCCATAGTACGCGAGTGGCATTTCGGGGCGTCCGGCTATCAGAAGAAATACGTATATTCGTACAGGCTGTTCGCCATTAAGGAGGCGGCAGGAATACCATACGGGATGGAGTCGCTTACAGTAGACGCCGACAATATGAAACTGCTGCTGCCGGATCTTTGGCGTTACTGGAGAAATTTCGCATGGAGCATAACCCTGCGCTCGTTCAATCAGGACGCTGTGGACAAATGCGTGGACAGGGAGGTGCTCGGGAGCTTTTCCCGCAACGAGGCGGAAAGTCTCTACGACACTCTTATGCCGTTCTGCAAAATGGAAGACAAAAGGGAGGCTTTCGAGGCCGCGTTGGCAAAAAAGGTGCTGCTTCCTTTCCTTTCCCGTCTCTGCGCATTGATGGACAAGGAAAAAATATGCGACGTGGTACGTACAGTCATTGCTGCAAGGGATAGCGGTAGGATGGACATTACAAACGCGCTGCTGCTGGATATTTACCCTATGCTCGATGCGGAGTCGGTGGGAAAAATAGCCGGGGATGTGCTGGAGGTGCCCATCGAACCCGACAGTTTCGGAGGGGACATTGAACTCCCGGACCCCGCCGAGACGGCATACGCGCTTTCTGACAAGGCCTTTTCGATAGTGTCCGGAGGAATCTCCGATGAGGACGAAAAGATTAGCTCCATGGCCTACGACAGGATATGCTTTATCATGCGGAATTCCGGTCTCGACCCCGGGAAAAAGGAAAGGCTGTCTCAACTGGTGACTTCATGGAGGAACAGGGGGGACAGGACTGTGGAAAAGATATATTCCTACAACCTGGTAAAGCCTTCCCCCCAGGAAGGACCGGTGTTCGTGGAGGTTGTGGAATCGCTTGTCAGGAAGTTCGTTTCAGGCGACTACAGGATAGAAAAGTCGTCGGCCCCCCTGAGTTCTTTTTCGGACAATCTCGAGGAACTGAACATACATGCCTGTTCCCTGACCAGCGAACAGGTTGCCGAGGCCGTCGGGACTGCCGTCGGCTTTCTCGGGGATAACGCGGATGCCATGGACAGGCTGTATGTGAACAGGCAGCCGGACTGGATATCCTTTGGGAATATAATCGGGCGGGCATTCATTGCCCTGCATGTTTTTCTGCGCAATACAGGATGCAATATGGATAAGGGCGCGGCCGGCCGTCTCCGTGACGTCCTGTCCCGCTATGTACGGAAAGGATACCCGTGTACCGGCTCGTACATTCTTTCGGACATGATGGCCGGCAAGGATGAGGACGGCGGGGAGACTGTGGACCTGGACCGGCTGATGAGCGGCCTGGCCAGCGAGGATGCATACCTCAGATGGGATGCGGCTTCCGCCCTTCCCGTATTCTGCAGAAAAAATGCGGAAGGCCTTTTCGACAGGCTTTCCGCATTTATGACTCTACTGTATGACAACCGTATCGGCTCCGTGCTGCACGCTGTCCGTGCAATAATAAATGACGGTCTGGCAACTCCTTCGGATGTGAACAAAATCGTAAAAGCCATGGGAGGCATTTACGAAAGGAGGATGGAACTGCCAGGGACGGCGGAAGAATATACGGACCTGCTTTACGAGATGATGGTCATGGCCGGTTTCATCTCCCGTATCGGCGCTTTGCCCGAAAGGGAAAAGGAGATATTGGGGAAATGGGAGTCCCTGCTGTCGGACCCGACAGTTTTCAACGATGTGAAAAACGGATACGAACTCGGGCGGAGACTGTATGCCGGAGAAGGGGACCGCGGGACCGGAGAGGACGTTACAGAATATTCTCTCTGATTGTATCGACTATGTAACGGGCATCGTCATCTGTGACATAAGGCCCGCTCGGCAGGCACAGCCCCGTCTTGAACAGGGCTTCGCTTACACCGTTCACGTATGCCGGGGAGTTCCTGTATACAGGCTGCCTGTGCATGGGTTTCCAGAGGGGACGGGCCTCGATGCCTGCCGCATCCAGGGCCATTCTCATTGCCTCTATGTTGCGGTTGGGCTCGCAGTCCGTATGCAGGGCCGATGCCGCATGGGTGACTCCGGCAGCTCCCCCGACTGCTCCTTGGACGGCCGTTTCATAGGCATGTTCCTCGCCCCTTACATGCAGTTCCGGATCTATGACAACGGTATTGAGCCAGTAGTTGCTGTCGTAGCGCCCGGACGGGTTCTCATGCAGGGCTATCCCTTCAACTCCAGACAGAAGCTCTTTGTACAGGCTGCATATATGCTTGTGATGCGCTATATGCTCGTCGAGCACGAACATCTGTCCGCGGCCGATTCCTGCGCATATATTCGACATGCGGTAGTTGTAGCCGATTCTTTCGTGCTGGTAATAGGGATAGGCTTCGCGGGCCTGGGTCGCATAGAACATTATCTCGGTTTTGGAGGCGGTGTCGGGACATATCAGCGCGCCTCCGCCGGAGGTGGTTATCATCTTGTTGCCGTTGAAGGACAGTACTCCGAAACGTCCGAACGTCCCGAGAACCTTCCCGTCGAACCTGGAACCGAATCCTTCGGCTGCGTCTTCTATGACAGGTATTCCGTAGCTGTCGGCTATTTTCATTATCTCGTCTATCCTGTAAGGCATCCCGTACAGGGCTACGGGAATTATGGCCTTGGGCTTGCGTCCTGTCTTCGCGATACGGTCCCTTATGGCTTCCTCGAGAAGGTCGGGATCCATGTTCCACGAATCCTTCTCGGAATCCACGAACACGGGAACGGCCCCGAGATAAGTGACGGGATGCGATGATGCGCAGAAGGTAAAGGACTGTACGATAACTTCGTCACCGGGCCCGACGCCGCAGGCTATAAGGGCCAGGTGTACGGCTGCGGTTCCGGAGGACAGGGCAACGACCTCGCGGTCCCCGCCGGTGAATTTTTTGAGATCGTCCTCGAAACCGTTCACGTTCGGCCCGAGAGGAACGACCCAGTTAGTATCGAAAGCCTCCTGGATGAAGGCCAGCTCCTTTCCGCCCATGTGGGCTAGGCAAAGGTAAATTCGCTTTCCCATAAATTTTATTCGGATAAATATAAATGTGGTTGTTTCAACTTATTGTGCAGATACCTGAGGCTTCCCCGAATGGCTGGGCCGGCTCAGGCCGTCGTAACGGCCTGCATATACCGCTATGAATACAAAGCAGACCAGCGGAAGGACGAATCCTGCCGCCATCGAGTCGCGGCCGATAAGACCCATCAGTACGGGTGCTATCGCTCCGCCTACTATGGACATGACCAGAAACGAAGATGCCTTCTTGGTATTGTCTCCGCTTACACCGGCAATGGCCATTGAAAACAGGGTAGGGAACATGATGCTCTCGAACAGGTATGTAAGGCATAAGGCAGTAAGGCTCAGCATTCCCATGTTGCAAATCACGAGCGCCATGCATATTGTTGCAGCGACAGAGCATATACCCATCAGCCTTGACGGCTTTATGTATTTCATTACGGCGGAGCCTATAAGCCTTCCTATCATGAACAGCCCCATTCCACCGAAAGACAGCATGAGGGCGGCTGCCCGTGCGGATATTTCCGGATCTGACTCTATTACGTAATTGATGAAGAACGAGTTGATACCAGTTTGGGCAGCAACGTACAGCAGCAGCGCCGGCACCCCGTATTTGAAAGTGCGTATCTTCCAGACAGAGTCGGAACCGGAACCGCCGGATGGAACATCCTGTCTGCCATCGCTTCCGACAGAGGGTAGCTTAAGCCTTGAAAACACTATGCCGAGAATTATTACGACAGTTCCGATGACGGCATAAGGCAGGGAAATATTGCTTTCGTCCCCGAGAATAAGCATGCCGCCGACCAAAGGGCCGACCACCCATCCCAGACCGTTGAACGACTGGGCGAGGTTGAGCCTTCTTGCGGCGGAGTCATTGTCGCCCAGAACGGTTACATAAGGGTTCGCAGACGTTTCAAGGCAGGTAAGGCCGCATCCGATAATGAAAAGGCACAGCAGAAAGAAAGGGAAGGACATTATTTTCCCCCCTGGAATGAAAAGCAGTGCCCCGGCCCCGTACAGGAGCAGTCCGGTAACGATGCCGGCACGGTAACCGTATCTGCGTATAATCCATCCGGCGGGTATGGCCATCAGAAAATAGCCTCCGTAGACCATTGCCTGTACCAGGCCGCTTCTGGCCTTGGATATTACGAGCACATCCTGGAAATGCTTGTTCAGGACATCGAGGATGCTGTGTGCAAATCCCCACAGGAAAAACAGGGATGTGACCAATATGAAAGGCAGCAGGAAACTGCGGCCGTCCTTGCTTCTGACTATGCTCATAACTGGAATATCTTATCCATCAATTGCCATTTGCCGGAAGAAGGCGTGTCTGGCGGAAACCCCTGGAACCTGGCCATGTGGGCCTCCCATTCGGCCTGCCCGGGGAGGCCGGCCAGGCGCGCATTGTCCTTTTCCCAGTCGAAATCATCCGTCGTGTCTACAATCATGAAGAGCACATTGCCCTTGCGGTAAATCTGCATGTCGAGTATGCCTACCGAGCGGATTCCCTCCTTTACTATCGGCCACACGTGTCTGTGCTCTTCCACGTATGCGGCCACCGATTCGGGATTGTCAACCAAAGTGAGTGTCTGGCAGTATCTTTTCATTGCTGGAACTCCCTGCGTCTTATTTTTATTCTTGTACTTCCCTCTATTGGCTTGTCGCACAGGACAACAAGGTATCCTCCCCCTCCGGCGCCAGGCAGTTTCCATGCCAGGGCCCTGTCCTTATAGTGGGAGATGAAGTTTTCTATCTCGGGATTCACCATGTGCGGGAACATCCTTACCTGCGCCTCAAACGAGGCCCGGAAATATCTGGCGAAATCATTCAGGTCCATCCTCATTATGGCATCCCAGCAACCGTCTGCGGCATCGGCCAGGGCCCTGACGTTTTCCGGCGTTATGTCGGAGTCCTTTACGACATCGGTACCGTCCGGCCGGGGCCACATCAGGAGCATGCACAGATGGTCTTCGAGCCAGGAAAGAATTTTCTCGTCATGGCAGGATTCTATTTTCTCCGGCCAGAAATTGTTGTTGTACCAGTGGCGGTTCAGCCCCGGCATGCAGATACCTATGGCGTCCTGCGCCCCGGACACCATCTCGCGCTTGCCGGGTTCGTTCTCGAAGCAGAATGCCAGTTTGGCCATCATCTCCGGGTTGTAGTCGGGAAGATGGTACGGCCATATTTTGCGCATGGCGTTGCGTGTAGAAGTGGACATGCCGCACCTTGCCGGGAATTCTTCGGTAGGTTCGAGGGATACCGTTATTGCCCAACCCGGGTGGTACATCGATACGTATGGCTGGTCTATCCATGTTCCGGCCAGGTCGAGGCGGAAAGGAAGCTGGGAACGGACCTGAGTCCTTATCATGGTGGAAGACCGGGCTTTCAGCCCGCTTTCGGGTTCACGGCGCAATACGATATATTCTATGCCTTTCTTGCGGCAGAGTTCTCGTTTGTCTTCAGTATCCCCGTCCTCGTTGACGATAAATATGTCCGGAGAGAAACGTTCCATACTGTCGATGAAGTCCATTATGCCCGAGCCCCGGTTTATGCAGGCATCGGTCACATACCTTATGGACTTTACCATGTAGAGCCTTTCCCTTTCGGAGCAGATTGTCATGTGTTTTTTCAGGTCGAGGATAGTCGAGTCCGAGCCTATCCCCACATACAGGTCTCCGTACTGTGCGGCTTCCTTGAAAAACGCTATGTGCCCGCTGTGAAGCATGTCGTAGCAGCCGGACACGAATACTTTCTTATTTGCCATTTCCTTTATCTTTCAGCTCTTGTCGGGTTGTTCAGAAAATCTTCATAGGAGAGGCGTATCCCTTCTTCTATCTCCGTTTTGTATTTCCAGCCGAGAGAGGCGGCCTTGGATACGTCCAGCAGTTTCCGCGGGGTGCCGTTCGGACGGGAAGTGTCCCAGCGTATCTCCCCGGAGTAGCCGACCACCCTGGCCACTATGCCGGTAAGTTCCTTAATCGTCACTTCCTTGCCCGTTCCTGCGTTTACCGTTTCATTCCCGCTGTAGTTGTTCATGAGGAACACGCACAGGTCGGCCAGGTCGTCTACATACATGAATTCGCGCAGGGGGGAACCGTCGCCCCAGCAGGTTACATAGTGAAGTCCCTGCTCTTTGGCTTCGTGAAACCGCCTGATCAGGGCCGGCAGGACGTGGCTGTGCTCCGGGTGGTAATTGTCGTTCGGGCCGTAGAGGTTGGTTGGCATGACGCTTATGAAGTCAGTGCCGTATTGCCGGTTGAGGTATTCGCAGTATTTCAGCCCGGCTATCTTGGCTAATGCGTAGGCCTCGTTGGTCTTTTCGAGGGGAGAGGTGAGCAGGCAGCTTTCCTTCATGGGCTGCGGGGCCATCCTCGGGTAGATGCACGACGAGCCGAGAAACTCCAGTTTGCGGCATCCGTTCTTCCATGCGGAATGGATTACGTTCATCTCGAGAATCATGTTGTCGTACATGAAATCCGCGGGCGCGCTGTCGTTTGCCACTATGCCTCCCACCTTTGCCGCTGCAAGAAAGACATATTCGGGCCTTTCCGCGGCGAAGAACTCTTCCACCTGGTCCTGACGTGTCAGATCCAGTTCCCTGTGGGTCCTTGTCACTATGTTTCCGTAGCCCCGGCGTACAAGTTCGCGGACAATGGCCGAACCCACCATGCCGCGGTGGCCGGCCACGTATATCTTGGAATCCTTTTTCATTGTATGACTGTTTTCAGATTATTTGACGATACCTTTCTCGAGATACTCTGCCAGATTCGTGCGGACTTTGGCGGCAGCCCCCTCGGAGGCTACTTTCGCCATGTCATGTTCGACCATGAGGCGTACCAATGATTCGAAAGAGGTCTTAAGCGGATTCCATCCGAGTTTCGCCCGCGCCTTTGTAGGGTCTCCCCACAGGTTGACCACGTCGGTAGGGCGGTAGAAGTCGGGGGATACTTCCACGAGCACCTTGCCTGTAGCCTTGTCCACGCCTTTTTCGTCAGCTCCCTCTCCGGTGAATTCCAGCTCTATGCCGGCATAATGGAATGCGAGGGCGCAGAATTCCCTCACCGAATGCTGGACACCGGTTGCAATCACGAAATCTTCCGGGACATCATTCTGGAGAATAAGCCACATGCACTCCACATAGTCCTTTGCGTAGCCCCAGTCGCGCAGGCTGGACAGGTTGCCAAGATAAAGCCTGTCCTGCAGGCCCTGAGCAATCCTGGCCGCTGCCAAAGTTATCTTGCGGGTAACGAAGGTCTCGCCCCTCCTTTCCGATTCGTGGTTGAAAAGTATCCCCGAGCAGCAGAACATGTTGTAGGCTTCGCGATATTCCTTTATGATCCAGTACCCGTACAGCTTTGCGACCGCGTAGGGGCTGTAGGGATGGAAAGGGGTATTCTCGTTTTGCGGGACTTCCTCTACTTTGCCGTAAAGCTCGGAGGTGGAAGCCTGATATATCCTGCATGTATCAGCCAGACCGCACAGCCTTACGGCCTCGAGCACCCTGAGGACACCCGTGGCATCCACGTCTGCCGTAAACTCCGGAGAATCGAACGACACCTGCACATGGCTTTGCGCCGCAAGATTGTATATCTCATCCGGCCTTACCTTGCTTACCACCTGCATTATGCTCATCGAGTCCCCGAGATCGGCATAATGGAGATGGAAATGAGGCTTGCCTTCAAGATGGGCTATTCTTTCGCGGTAATCCACTGAAGAACGGCGGATAGTCCCGTGTACGTCATATCCTTTTTCAAGCAGCAATTCGGCCAGATACGAGCCGTCCTGGCCCGTAATGCCGGTAATAAGGGCTGTTTTCATGTAAGATTGGAATTAGAATTATAAATTACAGGTAGTAGTATCAAGGTCGTCAGAGGTCCTTTCCGATGCCGCTGTTGAGACCGTCTTTTTCAATACGGCATTCTGAAATGAGCTGATGAATATTCTTCTTAATGTCCTTTTCACTTATTGTTCTGCCAGACCGGTTCTTAACCAGTCTGAAGATATATTCGGCCAGCATACCCAGTCGTTTGTGGTCTATGTCGGTCAAATCCCGATGGCGGTTTAATATATCCGGGTCGGATACACCAGGAGCCGCGCCTTTTACGCCCGTCGCCGAGATTCCCATATCTGCGAGTGCGGCCTCGTCCATTACTACATATGTAAATTTCTGTATGGAGTCTCTGCCGAGAGCCATGGCCGTCAATACGGGCATCAGATTCTTATCTTCCAGATCGGGTGTATACCATACGGACAGGCAATTGTTTACAGTTCTCAAATCGGCAATGGAGTCACCGGGTGCAGTGGCGTCCTCCCTGTGAATCTTTTCCTTTATTCTGTCAATATCCCAGCAGGAAATGGATTTAATTTTTCTTATCAGCATCGGATTCCAACTCTTCTGTAAGCTCTCTCACAATATTATCCGCGTAATCTTTAATCCATAGAGAATCGAAATGCGTGTTTCTGACCGCAGTCAGGCATTCTTTAGAACGGATTGTTTCAACCAGCATCAAGGCTGCTTCCTGGCACTCTTCAGAACTGTCTTTCAGGCTGGCTATAATCATAGGCGTAAATGTGGCGTCGTAATTCCTGACATGCAGGAACGATACAGTACGCAGTATCCCGCACAGTACCTGTCTGTCGTTCTGATAACGGCCGTATATCTCATTCAGCCAATTGCAGGTGACGCTCTCATTTGCATGCATGTTCTGTCTTACGAACTCAATGGCGTCATTGGACATGCCGTCCTCGAAATCGCATCTGTGCAGCAGGGTTACAAAATACGCCTCTTTGGTACGGAGAAAATCGAGGAATTTCCGGTTCTGCAGATTGATATTCGGTTGGCTGGTAGATTCGGGTATGTCGGCAGTGGCCACATTCAGCAGGCAATACAGGATATTGGTATTCCAGTCTGAAGAGAACCGCCATGCATTCTGCTCGATATAGGCGTTTACAAGAGAACGAAAATAGTCATATTCAGATGTTCCTGTACCCATGTCTACGCCTCCTTTATATCAAAATATGAAAGTACAAAGTCATTTACCATCCCCGGCGATTTTGTGAAAAAATCACGGACACTTTCCAGCGGAAACCGATACTCAGGCGACGGGAAGGTGTTGATGTCAATGCTCATCTGCAGCGAGTCTTTCAGCACTATGCTGTTATTGTGAAAGAACGGGATTTGTACAACTGAAAATGATGCCAGATAATTGACTTTAACATTTTCTCCGCCGATGTCGCTCATTATGCGGAATACATTGCTGAATTCGCAACTGTCTATGTCCTCATTCATAAACTTGCGGCCTTTGAAGATATTATGAGCAAAAGCCGTGATATAGGCCTGGTCTATATTGTGGTTTACCAATGTTGGAGCAAAAGCGATGCGGGTGGACATCATACCGAATTTATTTATGATATCTCCGGCTATAGCCTGTATCTTGTCACTCATCTTGGAGAGATTGTCCATAGAATACTTGCAGACCCTGTTTTTGAGCAGAACATCTATTTTCCCGTTCAGAAAAACTATTTCAGTGTCATTACCCTTTGACTCCAGAATCCAGTTGGGATTGCTGATTTGTATGGTCTGTCCGCGCATGTCAATGGACGGGCCGCTCTTTTCCACCGGCATATAATCCGGGAACAATCCGGACTGTATCTGTCGGATATTATCCTGATTGAACGCATGCCCCGGTATGAATATGGAGCCGCGGCACATCATTATGTCAAAGTCAGCAGTCATTACGTATATTTTCTTCTAATGTTGCCCGACAAATATAATGCCGGATAAAAATTATAAGCAATAGCAGTATCAAGCAAATCGTATCTTGTCTAATCTCTGCAAAAATAGAGAGAAAAGCCTGTCCGCAGGTTACCGTTCTGTCAAAAAGGTTGGGCCGGTGTTTTCTTGGATGAGCTTGTCGATAGTCGGTGCCAGTAATTTAGCATAGTATCTGGCGCCTCCATATGTAAGATGCTCGCAGTCCTGACTTATTATCTTATGGTCGTCACTGAAAACCCTGACCCTGTTGTTACCTGTAGCGACAGGTGTTATCATGTCGATATAGTGTTCGCCCCATTCGGCTTTGTATTTATCGTTCCCGGTGAAATAAACTTCATCGATTTCTAATGTGAGGTCATAATAATCAGTATCATGCCTGTGACTGTAAACCTGCCCGCACGAGTATCCGAATAATTTGGAGCCGACGAACATCAGGTTTTCAGTACCTACGCCTATGGAATCCAGCAGAGGGATGAACTTATCAATGCCGGCTAATCCGGGACGCACACTCATCGAATAAAATATTATATCGGCATCCGCCATCCGCTTCCTTTCACTGCCGTCATACTTGCCGTCGCGTACAATGTAACTCAATTCAACCTTATCTGAAATGTCGGCCTCGTTGAGTATGTTGACAAAGTCCCGTCCGTAACTGTCTCCTACTACAAGCCAGCGTTGCTTACCGACGGACTCAAAATCTTTGTCAAATCTGTGGGCGGCCTCATTATACGCTATATGCATACGGCTGTAGGCACTTTCCTTATATGTATCCAGTTCCGGGACGTCCCTGATAACACCGGACCGGGCATTGAGATAGAACGACGAACCCAGCACCATTACAAGCAATACCACTGTCGGAACAATTACTTTTTTCATACCTCCATCCCTTACCATCATCCGGGATACAGGCTGTTCAATAAGGAAGTAACTCAGGAGAGACAACGCTAATGTTATGAGCATCAACAGGCAGAACAATGGAAAGTCAATGTCCGATGTAAACGAGTATCTGCAGAATGCCAGAACTATCTGATGCCATACGTATATGCTGAAACTCCATCGGCCGACAGCTGCCATGGCCTTGTTTGAGAAAACTACATTGAGCCTGTCCGTAACATGCGGCAGCGTAAACAGCAATATGCTGCTAAACAGCACGGTCATCAGCAGCCTGAAAGCCGGCGGCATGAAGGCATTATTGACAAACAGGAGGACGAGAAGTAAGGCATATACCATAACTGACAATGCCGTCATCAAATTCTTCCGTTCATATATTTTAAATGATTTATCACGTATAAACAGTGCCAGCCACATTCCTGCACCGAATTCGAAGACTCTGAAGGGCAGATAGTAGAATTTTTGAGATACACTAAAAACTGGCAGCAGGTATAATACAAGGGATATTATAGAGCATATTCCGATTACATGTATTGTTATGTCTTTCTTTCGCCTGAATATCTTTTTTATTGCAAGCAGAAGTATTGTAAATGCTACGTAAAATTGGACTACGACGCCAAGATACCACATGTGCATCAGTGGTTTATATTCATTGAATGTATTCCAGTAATCCGATGATTTTATGCTCATCAGAATGTTGTTGGCGAATAGGTTTGTAGCAATTGCATGTTGGGCAAGATCGAAGTAGTTGTATGGCAGCATCCAGTAAGAGCCCCACAACAGACATACCGCGGAAGCGGCTATTACTACTGGCCATAGTCTTAATATTCTTTTTATCAGAAAGTTATACCCCCCCCTGATTGAGTTTAGCCCGCTGAACCCTTTTGCCAGAAGATATCCGTTTATTACAAGAAAGACATCTACTCCAAGATATCCGAATGTCATGTAACCGGTATGATATAGCACTACGGCAATAATGGCAATGGCTTTTAGTACATCTAAATAATTAAATCGCTGAGTCATTATATTTATTTTTTTCTGTTTTACTTAATGCTATCTCCCCGTGTCCGGGACATATATACTTTTTGTCTCTTAGCAGGGAGAGGATTTTATTTGTTGATTCGGCTGTATAGTATCCTTAATGTATAGTTTTGCCGATAATTGTGTATATTATTAATTTTATATCTGTTATAAAGGACCAATGTTCAAGGTAATCTAAATTGATCTTGACCTTGTCAGGAAAAATTACTTCATCATTATACTTTATCGGGTCAGCCTGCAAGGCTAAAAGTTCTTCTTCGTTTCTGTATTTCAAACTGGCAGGTCCGGTAATACCCGGTTTTAATAATAAAATCCTCCGATCGTTGCCAGTCAGTTTGTCGGCATATCCTGGAACATCAGGTCTTGGACCTACAAAACTCATGTCTCCTATGAAGACATTCCATAATTCAGGAAGTTCATCTATTTTATATTTTCTTAGTTTTGCCCCAAATGGCGTAATTCTGTTTTCTCCAGCGACCGAAATGGAAGAACCGTTATGGCAGACAGTCATTGTTCTAAACTTATACATAGTGAATAATTTTCCATGTTGTCCTACTCTCTGTTGCTTGAAAATAACAGGCCCTCCAGGCATTTTTTTATGGACAAGAATAGCAGTGATAAGTAATAATGGCCATAGGAATATCAGCCCTAAGAAAGATACGATTCTGTCAAATAACCACTTAATCCACATTGCTCTATTGTTTCCGGAGATATTCTACATATATATAATTATCGGGTAACTCCTTCAGTATCTTGATTTTATTTACAGCACTTGATGAAGATATTGACTTCACATTGTCTTTTGAGATAGTAGCAAATAACCGTAAATGCATCAATGTTGCCATATCAGTGAGTACAGAACCGATCTGTTTTGCTATACCGTGTCCTTGATGACTGATGTCTACAATTTTACCCCGGAATGCTTTCCCGTTAAAGAAACATCTGAGGAAGCCATATCCTATTATTTCGTTGTTACTGAAAACACCAATCATAATGAAGGATTTGTCTTTGTTCTTTTTTACCAATGAGTTGTAATCAAATGCATGCGGTTTGAAATATTCAAATGAGTCGGCAGGCTGTTTATTGAAAAACTCACTTAAAGCGACCATGTCTTCTATCCGTAGAATTCTGACTGAATCTTTTGATTGTGAATACTTTTCACCCAGAAACTCCAGCTGCTTCCTATACAAAATATAAAACAGCTGGCTGTTTATGTACTCTACTATATTCCATATAAATGGGATATGATGTTTTATAAAAATTAATATCGCTGTCATTTCTCCCCTTT
>DVLA01000075.1 GCA_018715745.1 Candidatus Coprenecus stercoripullorum | reverse complement strand
TTCCGGAACAGGGATAGAGGCCTGATATCTGTATTTCTCGGAATGGAGAACGGTTCCCCGATAGGGAATGACCTGAGTCTTTTAAGGCTTTACTACAGGTTCGGCATAAGGTATCTTACCCTGTGCCATTCGGAAAATAACGGATTGTGCGACTCGTGTTCCTCTGCCGGTGAAAAATGGGGAGGCCTGTCTCCTTTCGGCATGGAGGTTATAGCCGAATGCGGCCGCTTGGGGATACTTACGGACTGCTCCCATGCTTCAGACAAGGCATTTTACGACATGATAGACTGTTCCGTACTGCCGGTGGTGGCAACGCATTCCTCCTGCAGGGCATTGTGCAATCACCCGAGAAACATGACGGACAGCATGATAAGGCTTCTTGCGGAAAAGGGAGGGGTAGTGCAGATTAATTTTTACCCCTGCTTTTTAGACGGTGGTTTTGCTGACTCTGCTTTCAGTTCCCTGAATGCAGAATTCGACAAATGGCAGGAGGCCTACAGGAATGAACCCGGAAACATAGAATACAGGGACAGGTACTTTTCCATAATGCGGAGACTTAGGGATTATCCCGCACCGTCGTTTGAAAGGGTCATCGACCATATTGTCCATGCCGCTTATGTTGCGGGTCCGGAACACGTCGGGACAGGTTCGGATTTTGACGGCATCCCTGTGGCGCCGGAAGGTCTCAGGGACATATCCATGTATCCCGCCCTTGCTGACGGACTCGCCAGAAGAGGGTTTGACGGAAAGGAGATAGAAGGGATTCTCGGAGGCAATTTCCTTAGAGTGCTTGGACTTGCCCGGCAGGCAGGACAAGTCTGAGCATATTCAGGGCAGTTGCCGAGAACCGTCTTATATTCGAGGTTCTGTCTGAATTGAACCTGAAGCATTGCGACTTGATTCCAGTTTTCCCGTTATCAGGAAAAGCTACGGCAATCCATACGGTACCCACCGGTTTGTCGGCGGAGCCTCCGCCGGGTCCGGCTATACCGGTAGTCGCCACCGAGTAGTCCGTACCGATGGCTTTCATTACCCCGAGGGCCATTGCTTCTGCACATTCCCTGCTTACAGCGCCATACCTTGCAATGATATGTTCAGGTACATTCAGCGTGTCTGCCTTTACCTTGTTGTGATATGAGACAACGCCGCCGTAAAAGAACCGGGAAGCGCCGGGTACGGAAGTGATCAGGGAGGATACCGTGCCTCCTGTGCATGACTCTGCCACGGAGAGGGTTTTCCTGTTGGAAGACAGGATATGACCTATGACTGTCTGCAGGCTTGTTTCATCCCCGAAACCGTATATGGCATTGCCGAGTACCGGCACCAGCTTGGAAAACTCAGCCCTTATCTTTTTCATGCAGTCTTCGTAATTCTCCGAATCATATACTGAAAGCCTTAGCCTTACGCCTTTTATCGGATCGGGCAGATAGGCGAGCCTGAATCCCTCCGGAAGTTTTTGTTCCCAGTCTTCTATCATGTCTGCCAATGTGGATTCGGCTATTCCGAATGTGAGCATGGTCTCATGGCAGATCCTTCCGAGCCTGAGCCTTTTTACGATATCATCGGAAACATCCGGCATGAGCCCTTCCACCTCATATGGCACTCCGGGCAAAGAGTACAATATTGAGGCGGATGCCCCGTGCATGTCGAACACCATGCATGGAGCGGTCCCGCGCCTGTTGACTATTACCGAAGCGGTATCCGGAACAGATGCCTGGTCGTGGTTTTTTCCTTCCAGGGATATCCCGCGAGAGGCAAGAAGCTCATGTATCACAGAAAGTTGCCCTTGATGTATATAAGTGCTGCCTGAACCGGTAAGAATTCCCAATGCCTTTTTTGTTATGTCATCCCTGGTAGGGCCGAGGCCTCCGGTAACGATTACGATACGGTATTTTTCCGTCAGTTTCTTCAGGCATGCGAGTATCGCCCCGGTATCATCCGCAATTGACACCATTGTGTCTACTTTTATGCCCAACCTGTTGAGTTCCTTAGCGATATATGGCGAATTGGTATCGGTTACCTGTCCTATAAGGAGTTCATCGCCTATGGTACATACAGCAGCCTTATTCATTGCCTGTTCCGCATTTTTTCAAATATAGGAGGATTTTTCTGACAAAAGCCGGGCCGTTGTATATGAAGCCGGTATATATCTGTATAAGTGAAGCACCCGCGTCAAGCATCATTTTTGCCTGCCTTGGCGTCATTATGCCGCCTACTCCTATTATTGGAAGCAGCCCGCAGCTTTTTTCATGTACGTATCTGACCATTTCGAGGCTTTTGTCGAACAGAGGGCTTCCGCTGAGACCCCCGTTTCCGCATGCATTGACCTTTTCAGCATCCGTGAGCAGGCCGTCACGAGAGTTGGTCGTATTTGTGGCTACTATGCCGTCTATGCCGGAAGTCAGGGACAGCCTTATTATGTCATCTATGAGCTCCCTCGATATGTCAGGGGATATTTTAAGGAGTATTGGCCTGTAATCGTCATAATACCTCCTAAGTGCCAGCAGCCTGTCTATTATGTCCGCAAGGTGGCCGGTATCCTGCAGTTTCGTAAGGTCCTTCACGTTGGGGCACGAGACGTTGACGACAAAATAGTCCACGTAGTCGTACAGGAGCGAAAATGAGCGCTCATAGTCTTTCCAGGCCTCTTCATTCGGTGTACCCGCGGCTTTGGATATATTGCCCCCGACAATAACCTTCTTTTTGTTTTTCTGCAATTTGCCGACTGCGTATTTCACTCCCTTGTTGTTGATGCCCATCCTGTTTATAAGCGCTTTGTCCTCAACAAGGCGGAACAGCCGCGGTTTCGGGTTGCCCGGCTGGGCCAGAGGTGTGAGCGAGCCGATTTCTATAAAGCTGAAACCAAAATTGGCCATATCATTATAATGATCCCCGTTCTTGTCGAAACCGGCTGCAAGGCCTACCGGGTTCTTGAAAGTAATGCCGAAAACTTCACGGCTCAGTACACCTTTTTTGTCTCTTACATTGTAAACCGCTCTCAGCAAGGCCCCGGCAAACGGAATCCAGTTTAGCAGGGAAAGGCATTTTACAGTAAAGGCATGGGCTGTTTCAGGAGACAGTGAAAATAGGAATGCACGTATTAGCCTGTACATATTACATTAATTTGGGCAAAGATAACGATTTTTCACTGCTGGGGATAGAATTCCTGGAAACTGTCGTCCGAATAGAAAACGGTGATTCTCCTTATGGAAGTCTTTACGGCCGGGTGGGGAAGTGTCCCGGATACGGTTTCGGTGAACAGGTCAGGCTGGGATGGTGCCGCTGTTTCCACTGCATCCGAATTTTTGTAGGGTTTTCCTTTTCCGGTTATCAGCCATTCGGCATTTACATGGGGAAACTTCAAAAGAAATTTATGGATAAAGTCAAAGCCGGGTTTGTTCCTGCCAGAGAGGATATGCGAGATACCGGACCTCTGGATACCGAGAAGGTCTGCCAGGCGTGCAGGAGAGAGCTGCTCCAGGTCTAAAAATTGCTGTAAACGGTCATTCATAACAGTAAACATTCATTTCTACAAAGGTACACATTTTCTTAATTACATGTGTAACCCTAATATTGGAAACAAATGTCAACGGATTTGGCTTGGAAATATCCTACCCTGGGAATCAAGGGCATAAGGAATACAGCTGCATCTCAACTTATACTATAATAAAAACCATTATATAGCTGATAAACAAAAATATGTGTGTCGTAAACCACATAAAACACGGCTCCTTGTCCGATAAATCGCATAGAAAGCCACGGAGCATATTAAAGTCACAATGAATATAAACCATAATAAAATACTGATAATACAGATGTTATATACAAAAATACGCAGCAATAAACATTAGTAATACTGTGGTATAATACAAGGTTTTGACCATATGCTGTATCTGTGTTGCCTTGGTTACAATTGTAGAGTATAGTGGTTGAAATGTGTAATCAAAATATGTAAACAAAATGCGGATTCAGCATATTTTGAGATGAGTGGGATATTCTATAGTTTTGCAGATAAAATCTCTTTAAATCGAAGAAAAATGCCTATACCGGAAATAAGGATATCCGATTATACTTATGAACTGCCTTCCGGGAGGATAGCTGCCTACCCAGCAGAACGCAGGGACGCATCGAAACTTCTCATATATAATAAAGGTAAAATTTCAGAGGACGTATTCTCCGCTATTCCGGACTATATCGGCCCTGAATCATGCATGGTATTCAATAATACCAAGGTCGTGCCGGCAAGGCTGATTTTCAGGAAGGATACCGGGGCCTTTATAGAAATATTCTGCCTCGAACCGTTTGACCCCGAAGAATATAACCTTTCGTTTTCTTCTGTTGGGACCTGTTGCTGGAAGTGTATTGTCGGGAATCTGAAACGCTGGAAATCAGGAAAAATCAATTTATATGTCCCGATGTGGGCAGAAAAGGAGTTCGGCGAAATTGGCCTGGAGGCGGAAATCGTAAGTATGGACAAGGGGCAAATCGTTGTGCGTTTTACTTGGAGCGGGCAGTGGAGGTTTTCGGAAGTCCTCGACAAGTGCGGCAGGATACCGATTCCGCCGTATATCAACAGGGAGGCCGAAGATATAGATATCGAGAGATACCAGACACTGTACGCCAAGTACAGGGGATCGGTGGCAGCCCCTACTGCCGGCCTGCATTTTACGGATAATGTTCTCTCAGCATTGAAAATGAAAGGAATAGATATGGAAAATATCTGCCTTCATGTCGGTGCGGGTACATTTATGCCTGTAAAGTCGGAGAAAATTGGCGGGCATCCTATGCATTCCGAACCCTTTTCGGTATCCCGCGAACTTTTAGAGCATCTTCAGGAGTTCTCGGGGAGGAAGAAAATAGTTGCTGTAGGTACGACATCCGTAAGGACTTTAGAGTCGCTTTATTATCTTGGCGTCAAATGTTTAGAGGCCGGTCCCGGCAATTGGGGCGTGGAGGAGGTCGGCCAGTGGGATCCCTATGCCGATAAAAAATGGCCCGGACTTTCCGAATCCATAGGGGCGTTGGTTGAGTACCTGCACATTAACCGCCTGGACCGCCTTACGGCCAGGACAAGGATAATCATAGTCCCGTCATACCGCTTTAAGTTTACCGACATGCTGATTACCAACTTCCACCAGCCGCAAAGCACTCTTCTTCTGCTTATTGCCGCGCTTATCGGGGAAAACTGGAGAAATGTATACGGATACGCAATGGGGCATGGTTTCAGGTTTTTAAGCTACGGAGACTCTTCCTTGCTCATACCATAGCGGAATTTCGGATATTTCCGTAATTTTGTACGCAGATGGGAAGATTCAGGGTAATTATAACGGTGTTTTTGCTCCTGGCCGCATCAATTGCCGCGGCCGGTCTGTTTACATATAACCGCCCGTTTAAAGGGGACATCCCTTCGTTTTCCGTTACAAGGGCCATTGAGGATATAAGGGTGATATCCAGGAAGCCTCATTCCGTCGAACATCAACTGGAAAGGATAGCCGTGAGAGATTACCTTTCATCAAGGATTGAGGAAATCGGAGGGAATCCGGAGGTTTTCGAATACGACGACTCTATTTCAAATCTATATTGCCGTTTTGAACCTGAAGGAGGGAAAACCGGCCAATATCTCCTGCTGACGGCCCATTATGATTCGAGGTTTGCCCAGGCAGTACTTGGGGATACCGTATATTCTTACGGGGCGGCCGATGACGGATACGGGCTTGCGGTCAATCTCGAATTGCTCCGTTCTGCCCTGTCTTACAGGAATGAATGGAAGCATGGCCTGAAGATCCTTTTTACTGATTCCGAGGAAAGGGACCTCGACGGGATGAGGTGCGCGTTGGCCCGTAATCCCGAGTTGTTCGATAATGTCGGACTTGTTATAAATGTGGAAGCCAGGGGTGTAAGGGGACCGGCACTGCTTTTTGAGACATCACCCGGCAATTCTAAACTTTTAAGTTTTTATTGCAATCATGCGGTACATCCCTATACTTATTCGATTACCGGTGCGGTATATCGGCTTCTGCCTAATTTTACCGATTTTACCTTGCTGAAAGACAAATATCCCGGCTTCAACTTTGCTGTCATAGATGATCTCAACCACTACCATACAGACAGGGACAATTTTTCCAATATAAGTCCTAAGTCCTTGAGACATTATGGAGAACAGCTTGCGCCAATGGTAAGGGAATACCTGACTTCGGACAGCTATCCCGCCGGTTTCTTCAGCGCATCTTCGGATGCAGTGGCATTTACCTTGCCCGGACTCGGCACCGTGCTTGCAGACAGGGACCTTTCTCTGTTGCTTTTTTCTGCGGCCTTTGCAATGTACTGCATGCTGTTATGCCTGGCTGTCGTAAAAGGGGGCGCATCGGTGTCCGGGATGTTCAGGCAGGCATTGTATGTACTGGCGGCATCGGTAATGCTCCTGTGTGCGGGTGAGGCTGTCGCTTTTGTCTCTGCCCGTATTGCAGGAACCCCGTTCAGGCTTGTGTCCACAAATTATATCAAAGGCGACTGGCTCGTCACGATACTTTCCCTGACGGTAATGTGCATAGCCTATCTTGCGGTATTCCTGCGGAAAAGGTCTGAAACAGGGAGAGTTGCAGAGCATATTCTCGGAACGATGCTTTGCCTGCTTGCCTTTTCCGTCCCGATGGAGATATTCTGCGGAGAAAGTTTCTTTTTGTCTGCTCCGGTTGGAATTGCTGCCCTCTCGCTTGTATTCGGAAGGCTCAGGTATCTCGGTTTCCTGCCCATGGTTGCGGCGGCCCTTATCGTCACCACCTTTGCACCTTTTGTGTTCAACCTTTATAAAGCCCTTACCATAGGCTCATTAGGAATTGTACTTTTTATATCATTCTATTATATTGTATTAATCGCCACGCTTGTATGGCATTTTTTGACAGATAGGCAGTATGGAAAACTTCGACAGCGGAAAATATGACGACATAAGGCCCTATACGGACAGTGAAACAAAGGCGGCACTCGGCAGGATAGCCGGTGCGCCGGAACTTGACGCTATTTCCGGATTTCTCTTTCCCGGACAGAGTCCGGACAATCTCAGGCGGCTTATAAGGAAACTTGATTCCGTCGACAGTTTCCAGACGGAGGTAATGGCGAGCGCGGTCCGCACAATCGTCAAGAGGACATCGGAGGGCGTGACGTACGGGGGACTGGAGAACGCCATGGACGGAAAAACGCATATAATCGTTTCCAATCACAGGGACATAATCCTCGATCCGGCCATTATACAGCTGATTCTCCATGAGAACCATGCGCCTACAACTGAAATAGCGGTAGGAGACAATCTTATATCATCCGGATTCATAGAGGATATTTTCCGCTCAAACAGGATGATCAAGGTTGTCCGCGGGGGTACGACAAGGGAAAAGTATATGGCATCCAGGCATCTGTCTGAATATATGCGTAATGACGTGGTTTCCGGCAGATGTTCGGTATGGATAGCCCAGAAAAACGGAAGGACAAAGGACGGAACCGACAGGACAAGCCAGGGACTGTTGAAAATGTTTGAAATGAGCGGGGAGGGCGATTTTGTAAACGACTTTGTGAATCTCTCCATGCTGCCTGTCTCCATATCCTACCAGTATGAGCCGTGCGATTTTCTGAAAGCGAGGGAGCTGTATATATCAAGGAGAGGGGAGTATGTAAAACAGCCCGGAGAAGATACTAACAGTATACTTCAGGGAGTACTTCAATACAAGGGCGGTATTCACTTCGAATTCAACAGGTCCATTACGGAAAAAGAGATAGCGGATTGCGCCAGTCTCGGAAAAAACGAAAGATACCAGGCCCTTGCGTTAGTCATCGATGACAAAATCCGTTCCTCATTCAGGCTGTGGGACAATAACTATATTGCGTATGACATGCTGAACGGGGGAGGAAGGTTCGCCGGCAAGTATTCGGCGGAGGCCGCATCGGCTTTCAGGGCCTATATGGAAAAAGGCCTTTCCGCCATAGTGGGGAAAGAGCCTTATATCCTGATTGGAGAATTGAGGGAGATATTTCTCTCAATATATGCCGGCCCTATCTGTTTTTGATGAATACATCCAGCTGCGGGTAAGGGAAGTGCAGGCCTTCCGCCGGCAGCTTCTCATATATCTTGCGGTTCATGTCATAGAACAGGTCCCAATATGCGCCGTTTGTGGTCCAGGCCCTTGCCGTGATTACTACCGCGCTGCTGCCGAGTTCGGATATGGCTGCGAACGGCGGCGCAGGGGCGTCAAGGACGCGGCTGTCCTCTTTCAGGTATGTCTTGATAAGATCAATGGCCTTGCCCGCATCGTCTCCGTATGATATTGTGATGTTCCAGTCTACTCTCCGCAGTTCCGTTGCAGAGTAGTTCTGGATATTGCTGTTAGCAACGGTGCCGTTGGGAAGGAATACGATCTTGTTGTCGACAGTATGGATCTGCGTAGTCGTTATGTTTATGGCATCCACCGTACCGCTGTATCCTGATGTCTCAATATAGTCTCCGACTTTGAAAGGCTTGAAAAGCAATATCATCACACCGCCTGCAAAGTTCTGCAGCGTACCGCTCAGTGCCATGCCTATTGCAAGGCCTCCGGCTGCAAGAAGTGCTGCAAATGTACTTGCCGGCACTCCCATAATCGTAACAACGACAACGAAAAGGAGGACGGTAAGGCTTATGTTTGTAAGACTTACGAGGAAAGTGCTGAGGGAGGCCTCGACTTTCCTTTTGGTGAGCAGGGCCTTGAGCATCCTGCGTATCTTTCTGATAAGCCATGCACCTATAATGTAGATGAGCAGGGCCGCAAGAATCTTCAGACCCCATTTCGTGAATGTGTCAAGGAGTAACTGCCATATTTCGGAACTGCTCATGTTTGATACGGTCTTGATGGTTTCGCCTATTGCCATTGCCAGGCTGTCGTCCGGTGCGGGTGCAAGGGATGCTGAGAAAAGTAACATGTTGTCCATAATTTAAATTTATTGTCTGTATCTGCATTCATGCCGCGCCTGTCCGGCTACTGCCGCCGCCGTTTTGCCGCATGAAGTTTATAAAATATTTGTGCAAAAGTATTTAAAATATGATTATATTTGCTAACTTTATTTCAATTAATATAACACTATCGCTTGATGAAAAAGGAAATCACACTTGAACAGGCAGTTGCGATGATCAAAGACGGTATGACAGTCATGATCGGAGGGTTCCTCGGAGTAGGGGCGCCCGAACAGATTGTCGACGCCCTTTCCAAAAGCGGGGTCAGAAATCTGACGGTCATCTGCAACGACACGGCCTTCCCGGACAAATCACTCGGGAAACTGGTCGTCAACAGACAAATCAAAAAGCTGATCGTATCACACGTGGGCACGAACCCAGAAACCGGCAATCAGATGAATGCCGGAGAACTCGAAGTGGAATTCTCGCCGCAGGGAACTCTTGCGGAAAGAATAAGGGCCAAAGGGGCCGGACTCGGCGGAGTCCTTACTGCTACGGGACTGGGGACGCTTGTCGCCGAAGGGAAGGAGCGTATTACAGTGGATGGAAAGGAATACCTGCTTGAAAAGCCTCTCGGCGCTGACATAGCCCTTCTCGGAGCATCGGTCGCTGATGAGTCAGGCAATCTCGTATACAAGGGGACGACCCAGAATTTCAATCCCGTAATGGCAACGGCAGCTGACATAGTAATAGCCGAGGCTTCAGAGGTTGTGCCAGTTGGCGCAATTGCTCCGGAAGCGGTCCATACACCGGGAATATTCGTGGACTATATATATAAAAGGAGTTGATTATGGGAGAAAAATCTTTAATCAGAATCCGTATGAGCTCTCATGATGCCCATTACGGCGGGAATCTCGTAGACGGCGCCAGAATGCTGCAGCTGTTCGGGGATGTCGCTACCGAGCTTCTGATACGGCATGACGGCGACGAAGGGCTGTTCAAGGCTTATGACAATGTAGAATTCATGGCCCCGGTATATGCCGGAGACTATATTGAGGCGGAAGGAGAGATAGTTTCCGTAGGGAATACTTCCAGAAAAATGGTTTTCGAAGCGAGAAAGGTGATTGCCCCGAGGCAGGACATTTCCGATTCGGCGGCCGATGTACTTGCGGAACCTGTCGTAGTATGCAGGGCCAGCGGGACCTGCGTTGTCCCGAAGCAATGCCAGAGAAACGGAAAATAATTGCACATATATGGAAAAACTGATAATTACAGCCGCAATATGCGGTGCGGAGGTCCTGAAGGAGCATAACCCTGCAGTGCCCTATACCGTTGAAGAATGCGTAAGGGAAGCAAAATCAGCCTATAATGCAGGCGCTTCCATTATACACCTGCACGTGAGGTATGATGACGGAACGCCTACCCAGGACAAGGAGCGTTTCAGGGTAATCATGGAGGCTATCAGGAAGGAATGTCCCGATATAATCATTCAGCCTTCTACCGGCGGGGCCGTAGGCATGTCGAATGACGAAAGGCTCCAGCCCACCGAACTTATGCCCGAAATGGCCACCCTCGACTGCGGGACCCTCAATTTCGGAGGTGATGACATATTCGAGAATACCGAGAACACTATAAAGTATTTCGGACAGAGAATGATAGAGCGCGGTATAAAGCCCGAACTGGAAGTTTTCGACAAGTCCATGATAGAAATGGCGCTCAGACTTCAGAAAAAGGGTTTTATAAGCCTTCCCATGCACTTTGACTTTGTAATGGGGGTAAACGGCGGCATAGGGGGTGAACTTCGCGATTTCGTATTCATGCGCGGCAGCATACCTCAGGATGCCACTTATACCGTTGCAGGTATAGGGCGGTACGAGTTTCCCCTGGCAATGGCCGCAATCATAGACGGCGGACACGTCCGGGTCGGATTCGAGGATAATGTTTATCTGAGCAAGGGCGTACTGGCAAAATCCAACGGAGAACTCGTGGAAAAGGTAGTACGTATGGCCCGGGAAATGGGACGCCAGATTGCTTCTCCTGCTGAAGCAAGGGAAATTCTCTCGCTTAAACCACTAAATTAATAAACAATCATTAAAATATTATAAAACAAATAATTATGGCACAGAAAAAAGGAAATAAATACGGAATACACAGAGTACTTGAACCTAAAGGAGTCCTGCCGCAGCCGGCAAACAAACTGGACAACAATATGGACGAGATATATGACAATGAGATTCTCATCAATGTCCAGACCCTTAATATCGACTCGGCCTCTTTTACCGACATCTCAAACAGGGCCGGCCACGATCCGGAGAAGATCAAGCAGATAATGATGGATATTGTGGAAAAGCAGGGCAAGCACCGCAATCCCTGGACAGGCTCGGGCGGAATGCTCCTTGGCACCGTAGAACAGATAGGGGATGCGCTCAAGGACAGGACAGATCTTAAGGTAGGGGATAAGATAGCAACACTTGTTTCCCTGTCACTCACCCCTTTACGTATCGACAAGATTAAGGAGATCCGTGCAGATGTGGATCAGGTCGACATCGAGGGGAAAGCCATATTGTTCGAAAGCGGCATTTATGCCAAAATCCCTGCCGACATGCCCGAGAAACTGGCTCTTTCCGCACTGGATGTTGCAGGAGCTCCTGCCCAGACGGCAAAACTTGTCAAACCAGGCGATACTGTCCTTATCATTGGGGCAGGCGGCAAGTCGGGTATGCTGTGCTGCTATGAAGCCAAGAAACGTGCTGGGGTTACCGGTAAAGTCATCGGACTCTGCCACAGTGAGAGAAGCACGAAACGCATGCAGGAGCTCGGCTTCTGTGACTACGTATTTTCCGCAGATGCCACTCAGCCCGTTCCCGTCCTTGAGAAGATAGAGGAGCTTACAAACGGGCAGATGTGCGATATAACCATCAATAACGTAAATATCCCCGATACCGAGATGACCTCTATCCTCTGTACAAAGGATACCGGTATCGTCTATTTCTTCTCCATGGCTACAAGCTTTACGAAAGCGGCTCTCGGAGCGGAAGGCGTAGGGAGCGACGTGACAATGCTTGTCGGCAACGGGTATACCAAAGGCCATGCCGAGATAACCCTGCAGGAACTCAGGGAGTCGGAAAAGCTCAGAAAAATATTTACGGAACTTTATGCGTAACAACCGGTTATGGTAAACAAATCGAGACGCGATATCCTGTTCCCGAATGTAACGGACCAGGAGTGGAACGACTGGAAATGGCAGGTCAGGAACAGAATCGAGACTTTAGACCAGTTAAAGCAGTACATAAAGCTTACTCCGGAGGAGGAAGAGGGTGTAAGGAAGACCCTCTCCACCCTCCGTATGGCCATAACCCCGTATTATCTGTCACTTATAGATCAGGACAACCCCCATTGCCCAATAAGGCGCCAGGCTATCCCTACGGCTGCAGAAACGCACAAGGCCGCCGCAGACCTGCTTGACCCGCTGCACGAGGATGAGGATTCTCCTACACCGGGACTTACGCACAGGTATCCTGACAGGGTGCTCATGCTTATTACCGACATGTGCTCCATGTATTGCAGGCATTGTACACGGCGCAGGTTTGCAGGGCAGAAAGATGATGAAACCGCTTCGGACAAGATAGAAAAGTGCATCGAGTATGTTGAGAAGACCCCGTCCGTAAGAGATGTCCTGCTCTCCGGTGGTGATGCTTTAATGGTGAGTGATAAGAAGTTGGAGTACATCATTTCAAGACTCAGGGCAATTCCGCATGTCGAGATTATAAGAATCGGTACAAGGACCCCCGTAGTATGCCCGCAAAGGATTACGGACGATCTTGTGAACATGTTGAGGAAATACCATCCCATCTGGCTGAATACGCATTTCAACCATCCGGACGAAGTTACCCCCGAGTCGTTCGCGGCCTGTACAAAACTTGCCGATGCCGGAATACCGCTTGGCAACCAGTCGGTACTTTTGCGCGGTGTCAATGACTGCGTGCACGTAATGAAGCATCTCGTGCACGAACTGGTGAAGATGAGGGTAAGGCCGTATTATATTTACCAGTGCGACCTGTCCATGGGTCTTGAGCATTTCAGGACACCGGTCTCGAAAGGCATTGAGATAATCGAGGGCCTCAGGGGACATACATCAGGATTCGCCGTACCCACTTTCGTGGTGGATGCTCCAGGAGGAGGGGGTAAGACCCCGGTAATGCCGCAGTATGTGATTTCCCAGTCTCCCGGAAAGGTCGTGCTGAGAAATTTCGAAGGTGTGATTACCACATATACGGAACCCGCGGAGTATCACAGCGAATGCCACTGCAAGGATTGTACGGAAAACGAGAAAATGGAAGGCGTCGTCTCGCTTCTCGAAGGACAGCAGATGACGATTGAGCCTACGGTCCTTAAAAGGAGGGAAAGACACCACAGTAAATAGAACCGGGTCCGATGCCGTTTATGAATGAGATATTGGGTTGTACCAGCCTTTCCATAGTAGGTATGGGGAAGAATTGCGGTAAAACGGAATGTCTCAATTATATACTGCGCAGACTCCCGCTTGGGAAATGCAATGTATGTGTCACTTCCGTAGGGCTCGACGGAGAAGGTACGGACCAGGTGACACATACTTCCAAGCCGGAAATATATCTGCGCGAAGGCATGTATTTCTCGACTTCCGAGTACCATTACAGGAAAAGGATGCTCGTTTCGGAAATAATGGGCATATCGGACTATACTACGGCTTTGGGCAGGGTAATTACGGCAAAGACGCTGTATCCAGGTAAGGTGCTGCTTTCCGGCCCTTCCACGACAGCCTCGTTGAAGAGATGGATGGATGGACTCGGGGCGTTCGGCATAACATTGTCCGTAATAGACGGGGCACTTTCGAGAATGAGCAGTGCATCGCCGGCATTGAGCGAGTCAATGATTCTGGCGACAGGGGCTGCCCTTTCTTCGGATATGCAGCTCCTGGTAGCCAGGACGGCTTTTGCCGTAGGCCTGATATGCCTGCCCGAGTTCCATGCACAGGACAGTCATGACTTTTCAAGCGTTACTGTTTCCGCAATGTCTCCATACGAAGGCATACCGCAGGGAGTCACTGCCGTGTATGTTTCCGGAGCGCTTACGGATTCCCTTTTGGAGCGTATAGGCAGGGAAAAGGCGCTGAAGGATTTTACTGTGGTAATAAAGGATTTTACAAGGGCATTCTTCTCGATGGAGAGATATGCCGCATTCAGGAAAGCCGGAGGCACTCTGGCAGTAGAATGCCGGAGCCGTCTGATAGCGATATGCGTAAATCCGGTCGCCCCGAACGGGTACAGGCTGGATTCGGACAGGCTGTGTTCGGCTTTGGCCCTGAAGACAGGCATGCCGGTATATGATTTACTTAAAAGAGGGAACTATGAGGCTTAGGGATATAGCCGATTCACCGTGCGGAATACGCCATTCTATTGAGACGCTTCCGGTCTCAAGCGGTTTTTCAATGTCCTGCCTGTTGGATACCCCTCTGATGGACAGCAAGGATGATATACTGGAAGAATATGCGGCAATACGCAGGTATCTGCCGTTTTCCGACAAGGACAATGCCAGTGTCCTCGGGCTGCTCAGGCATCGCCTGTCGCAGCTCAAGGACATAAGAAGGACCATAACTGATCTGAAAAACAATACCCCTCTGGATGACATATCTTTTTTCGAGATAAAATCACTCGCGATACTTGTCACCGGGGTTGCGGATATTCTCCTGTCACAGTCCATGGAAGAGGACGGATTATGCCTCGAGGACATGGAACACGTATTGTCCGTTCTCGATCCGGACGGGCTTAAGTCCCTGTCTTTCCATGTCTACAACTCCTATTCCGAAGAGCTGTCGGACATAAGGCGCAGAATGGCCGGAGTAACAGATCCCCAGATAAGGGAAGGGCTGCTGCTGGAGGAAATGCGCATGGAGGATGAGATAAGGAAAGAACTGCAGGATACGCTGCTTCCTTTCGGGGACTCCATGATGAAGGCCCTCATTGAACTGGCCCATATCGACATATTGGTAGCCAAAGGGGCACAGATAAGGGAGCAGTCGCTGTGTTTTCCGGAGCTGTATGACGGGGGAAAGATGTCATTTACCTCCATGTTCCACCCTGAAATAAAGTCGCTTCTGGAAAAGGACGGAAAAGAGTTTACGGATATAGATCTGTCTTTCGATCATCTTCCTACAGTGATAATAGGGGCCAATATGGGCGGAAAGACGGTCGTACTCAAAACAGTCGCCTTATGCCAGTACCTTATGCAGTCGGCGATGGGCATTCCTGCCGGAAAGGCTGTCATGGATACGGTTGACAGGATTTTCCTTATCTCAGGAGATGCCCAGAACATCCGCAGCGGCCTGTCCTCGTTTGCGGCTGAAATGAAGTCCATAGACGAGGCATTCCGTGCCTGTACGGACCCTGGATGCCGCATGCTGGTCCTTGTCGACGAGCCGGCAAGGAGTACCAATCCCGTAGAAGGTACCGCACTGGTGGAAGCTCTTCTGGATATCATGTGCAGAGACAATGTGTTCCTGCTGATTACCACCCATTACAACCTTTCTCATATACAGTGCAGGAGATTGAAGGTAAAGGGTTATGAAAACGGGAAAATGAATTACAGGCTCGGCAGCGCCCCCTTGGGAACTGTTCCCATGGAAGCCATGCGTGTAGCCGAGGAAATAGGCATATCCCCGCAATGGATAGGGGAGGCGAAAAAAATATTGAATGATGAAAAGCAAATTAGGAATTGATTCGGCAAAAGTCGAACATGCAAGGAAACTGGCGGCGGATATCGCTGCCGACGTGCAACAGTATGCGGACAATTATACGACTGTTGCCATAGAGAGGACAATTTGCCGTCTCCTGTCTATAGACGGAGTGGACGCTAATTCCGTTCCTCTTCCGAACGTGGTAGTAGATGAACTCAAAAGCAAGGGGCTGCTCGGGAACGGAGCCTTCTTCCATATCGGGAACGCAATGGCTGCCCTCGGAATATCCGCAAATGAGGTGGCGGAAGGTATTGCAAAAGGAGAGATAGACCTCTCCAAAATAGAAATACGTCCCGCTGAGGAAAGGGAAAGGGCGCTTGAGAAACCTGTAAGGGACTCGATTGCGAAAATCCGCGGACGGCGGGCTAAAAGGGAGGATTACCTCCAACGGCTTGGCGAAGGGCCCAAACCTTATATTTATGTCATAGTCGCTACCGGCAACATATATGAGGACGTGGTACAGGCGGAGGCTGCCGCAAGACAGGGGGCAGACATTATAGCGGTAATACGCACTACAGGACAGTCCCTGCTGGACTATGTACCGTATGGGGCCACTACCGAAGGCTTCGGAGGCACATACGCAACCCAGGAGAATTTCCGCATAATGAGGGCGGCCCTCGACAAGGTAGGGGAGGAAGTAGGGCGTTACATACGCCTTTGCAACTATTGTTCAGGGCTTTGCATGCCGGAAATAGCGGTAATGGGAGCTTTTGAAGGGCTTGATGTCATGCTCAACGACGCCCTGTACGGAATACTTTTCAGGGACATCAACATGAACAGAACCCTGATAGACCAGTATTTCTCAAGGGTAATCAACGGCTTTGCAGGCGTAATAATCAACACCGGGGAGGATAATTACCTCACTACCGCTGATGCCGTGGAAGCCGCCCACACTGTTCTGGCATCGGATATCATCAATGAGCAGCTTGCATTGTCGGCAGGTATTCCCCCGGAACAGATGGGACTCGGGCATGCCTTCGAAATGGACCCCATGCTTGAGAACGGATTCCTGTATGAACTGGCACAGGCTCAGATGGCAAGGGAAATCTTCCCCAATGCGCCGCTCAAGTACATGCCGCCTACCAAATTCATGACAGGAAACATTTTCCGCGGCCACATCCAGGATGCCCTCTTCAATATGATAGGCATCTGGACGCATCAGGGCATACAGCTTTTGGGCATGCCTACGGAGGCGATACATACACCCTTCATGTCCGACAGATATCTCTCTATAGAGAATGCCAAGTACATATTCAACAACCTCAAAAGCATTGGGGACGAGATTGAGTTCAAGGAAGGGGGAATAATAAGGCAGAGAGCTGCCGAAGTGCTTGACAAGGCAGTAACCCTGCTGGAGAAAATGCACGATGAAGGACTTTTTACTGCCCTTGAAAAAGGTATTTTCGCTGACGTAAAGCGTCCACGCAACGGAGGAAAGGGACTGGACGGAGTTGTCCTGAAAGGCCCGGAATACAGTAATCCATTTATTAAAATAATGTTAGGAGGAAAATAACATGAGTGGCGGATTATATTCGATGGAAGAGAAGGATTTTGACAAGAATCTGGATCTTAAGGCAATAAAACCTTACGGCGATACCATGAACGACGGCAAGGTGCAGTTGAGCTTTACATTGCCTGTCCCAGTTGGGGACGAAGCTGCGGAAGCGGCAAAACAACTGCTGAGAAAGATGGGGTTCGACAATCCGCAAGTTGTCTTTTACAAGGAACTTACTCCGGGCTTTACTTTTTTTAACTGTTATGGTTCCTGCACGCATACCGTAGACTATACATGTATCCATGTCCCCAAAGTGGAATCGGAAGTAATGGATATGGATGAGACGGACAGGTACATAAAGGAGAATATCGGCAGGAAACTGATTGTCGTGGGTGCAAGTACCGGTACGGACGCGCATACAGTAGGCATCGATGCCATCATGAATATGAAGG
>DVLA01000074.1 GCA_018715745.1 Candidatus Coprenecus stercoripullorum | reverse complement strand
GGGCTCGGAGATGTGTATAAGAGACAGGCGTGAGACGGAGGCATTTATCAGGAAGCTGGCATTGCCGGACGGCGTAAAGGCCTATTCGGTGAGTGAGGACGGGGCTTCCGTATACTCCGCTTCGGATATTGCCCGCGAAGAGTTCCCGCAGTATGACGTTACCGTGCGCGGGGCTGTTTCCATAGGGCGCAGACTGATGGACCCTCTGGCCGAACTGGTGAAGATAGACCCTAAATCCCTTGGCGTAGGCCAGTACCAGCACGATGTGGACCAGGCATTGCTGAAAGAGCGTCTCGACAGTGTAGTGGAAAGCTGTGTGAATATGGTGGGTGTGAATCTCAATACGGCGAGCCCTTCCCTGCTTTCCTATGTATCGGGCATAGGCCCCGCATTGGCTAAGAATATAGTAGAGTACAGGGAGGCTAACGGGGCTTTTGCGTCGAGGGGTGACCTTCTGAAAGTCAAGAGGGTCGGTGACAAGGTCTTTGAACAGTGTGCAGGATTCCTGAGGATTCCCGGTGCCGCCGACCCTTTGGACAATACGGCGGTGCATCCGGAAAGGTACGCCCTCGTGGAAAAAATGGCCCGTGATGCGGGAGCGGATGTCCCTGCCCTTATATCCGACAAGGCTTTGAGGGACTCGGTGGATCTGTCAAGGTATGTTTCGGACGAGGTGGGGATGATGACTCTCAACGATATTATGGCCGAACTTGCCAGGCCGGGACGAGACCCGAGGGAGTCGTTCAAGGTGCTGGAGTTCTCAGATGACATACGTACTCTCGAGGATCTGTCCATCGGTCAGGAACTTCCCGGCATTGTTACCAATATAACCGACTTCGGGGCCTTTGTGGATATAGGGATAAAACGCAGCGGCCTCATACATGTTTCCCGCATGCTGCCCGGCAGGCGCGGCGGCGTGAGGCCTTCGGATGTGCTTAAAGTCCATCAGCATGTGAAGGTCAGGGTCGTGGAAATCGATCTTGAAAGGGGCAGGATAGGGTTGGAGCTTGTGGCTGCGCTATCTTAGGAATCCGAGTCTCATGCCGGCTCTGGCCCCTGTAGGAATCCCGTCGCGTACGGCAGGGATACCGTTGACGAATGTGTCGGTTACCTTGTATCCGAACCTGTGCCCTTCAAGCGGGGACCATGCGCATTTGTATGCAATGTTTTTACTGTCTACGGTGTAATCCTGTTTTCTTATTATGGCGAGATCGGCGTAGTAGCCTTTGCGCAGGAACCCGCGCCGTTTTATGGAAAAGCATCTGGCGGGGGCGTGGGCCATCCTATCCACGACCTGTTCCAAGCTCAGTTTGCCTTCCGAGCAGAGTTCAAGCATGATATTGAGCGAATGCTGTATTCCCGGCATGCCCGAAGGGGATTGCAGGTAGGGCCTGAGCTTTTCTTCCATCAGGTGAGGTGCGTGGTCGGTGGCGACTACGTCTATCAGGCCGCTTCTTACGGCGGCTGTTACCGCTTCTCTGTCAGCCCGTGTCTTTATTGAAGGATTGCATTTTATAAGGGGGCCGTATTTCCCGTAGTCGTTTTCGTCGAAGAACATGTAATGGACACATGTTTCTGCCGTTATTTTGTCGGATGAGGCCTTTGCCTCCTTCAGCAGGAGTGTCTCGTCTCCGGTGCTTACATGCAGCAGATGAAGTCTCGTCCCGTATTTTAAGGCCAGTCCCAAGGCCTTTGCAGTAGATTTCATGCAGGCTTCCCTGCTTCTTATTGCGGGGTGGGCGCTGAAAGGTATGCCGTCTTTCCCCCATCGGTCAATGGCGCGCCTTGTGTTTTCCCTCACTGTTTCCTCGTCTTCGCAGTGTACGGCGACCGGAACCGGGGAGAGACTGAATATTTCCCCGAGTGCTGCATCGGAGTCTACCAGCATGTCTCCGGTGGAAGACCCCATGAAAACCTTAAGGCCGCAGACTGTACAGGGATCTATTTTCATAATCTCGCCCATATTGCTGTTCGTGGCCCCGAGATAGAACGAGTAGTTCGCGCAGGATCGCCCGGAGGCTGCCGAGTACTTGTTTTCGAGTGCGTGTATATCGCAGACCGGCGGGGTATTGTTCGGCATGTCCATGTAGGATGTAACCCCTCCGAGGACTGCCGCCGCGCTTTCTGTTCCGATGTCCGCCTTCCATGTCGCCCCGGGTTCTCTGAAATGTACCTGGTCGTCTATGATACCGGGGATGAGGAATGCGCCGCTGCCGTCTATCGTTTCAGTCCCGGGGACAGCCTCTATCCGTCTTATGCGCTCTTTATAGTCAGTTTCGGAGGCCATTAGGATATCGGCGATTGTTTCCCCGTCTATCAGGAGGCTGCCTTCCGAGGATACTCCCTCGTTTACGATCATGATATCCCTGATGAGATGCCTCATTTTACTTTTTTGTCTTTATATTCCTGAACCTTAATGTTATGACGCCTTTGAACGCTTCTCCGAAGATGGAACTGCTCATTTTCGACACACCTTCCTTGCGGTCAACGAATACAATGGGCACTTCCTTGATTTTGAATCCTGCCTTGTAGACATTGTATTTCATTTCTATCTGGAATCCGTAGCCTTTCATTTTTATATTATCCAGGTCGATGGTCTCCAGCACTTTTCTGGTGTAGCACACAAATCCTGCCGTAGAATCGTATATTTTCATGCCGAGGACCGCCCTTACATAGGCAGAGGCCCCGTACGACATCAAAACCCTTCCTATCGGCCAGTCCATCACTGCAATGCCTTTGCAGTACCGTGACCCTATGGACATGTCGGCCCCGTCCTCGGAGCATGCCTTGTAGAGTCTTTCCAGATCGTCCGGATTGTGCGAGAAATCGGCATCCATTTCGAATATATAGCCGTAGCCGTGTTCAAGCGCCCACCTGAAGCCGGCCTTATAGGCCGTACCCAGGCCGAGTTTGCCTTCTCTTTCAATGATATGCAGCGAGCCAGGGTATTCACTCATCAGAGACTTTACTATATCTGCTGTTCCGTCAGGAGAGCCGTCGTCCACTATGAGTATGTGGTATTCCGGAAGGGACATGACCTTCCGTATCATTTTCTCTATGTTCTCCTTTTCGTTATAGGTAGGTATGACAACTATTTTGCTGTTCTGCATGGCTGTAGTCTTTATATAGCAAAGATAATACAAAAAAGTGAGATACTGAGCAAATCACGGAAATATGATTGAAAGTTAATGATTTATGGGATTTTGACGATTTGAGTGAGTGCCAACTGAAACCGGGAAAAAGCCAACTTGAACCGTAA
>DVLA01000073.1 GCA_018715745.1 Candidatus Coprenecus stercoripullorum | reverse complement strand
GTGGTGGGGCCGAAGCTGCCGGAGGGCATTCCCTCGGGGGTCTTTGCGGGGCCGGCGTAGTAGATCGGGTGCTCCTTCATGTACTGGGGCAGGCCCTCTCCGCTCTCGATGCGCTCTTTCAGCTTGGCGTGGGCGATGTCGCGGCCTACGATGATGGTGCCGCTGAGCAGGAGGAATGTCGATACGGGATACTGGGACAGGTCGGCGAGGACTTCCTTCATCGGGCGGTTCAGGTTTATCTTCACGCCGCCTGAATGCTTGGCGAAGCCGCCGCGCAGCTGCTCGGGAACGAGACGGATAGGGTTGTTGTCCAATGTCTCGAGCCAGATGCCGTCCTTGTTGATCTTGCCCTTGATGTTGCGGTCTGCGCTGCAGGATACTCCGAGGCCGACGGGGCAGGAAGCACCGTGACGGGGCAGACGGATTACGCGGATATCGTGGGCGAAGTACTTGCCGCCGAACTGGGCGCCGAGGCCGATGTTGCAGGCAGCCTTGAATAGCTTCTGCTCCAGTTCGATGTCGCGGAAGGCGCGGCCCAGGTCGTCACCGGTGGTGGGCAGGTTGTCGTAGTACTTGGCGGAGGCGAGCTTGACGGTCTTGAGGTTGGTCTCGGCCGAGGTGCCGCCGATTACGAATGCGATGTGGTAGGGAGGACAGGCCGCCGTACCGAGGGTTTTCATCTTCTCAATCAGGAAATTCTCGAGTTTTTCTGGATTCAGCAGGGCCTTGGTCTCCTGGAAGAGGAAAGTCTTGTTGGCCGAGCCGCCGCCCTTGGCGATGAACAGGAACTTGTATTCGCCTCCATCGGTGGCGTAGATGTCCACCTGTGCGGGCAGGTTGTTGCCGGAGTTCTTTTCCCTGTACATGTCTAAGGGAAGGGTTTGGGAGTAGCGGAGGTTGTCGGTGGTATACGTGTCGTATACTCCGTGCTGGAGGGCCTCCTCGTCGCTGATGCGGGTGCCGTCTGCCTGCTTGTCCACCCATACCCTGCGGCCTTTCTTGGCTACTACTATGGCTGTGCCCGTATCCTGGCAGAAGGGCAGCTTCTGGTTCTTTGCCACGTCGGCGTTAAGCAGCATGGTCAGGGCCACGGCCTTGTCGTTTCGGCTGGCCTCGGGATCATTGAGAATCCTTGCCACCATCTCGTTGTGCTCGGGACGCAGCATGAAGGCCACGTCGTGGAAAGCCTGACGGGCAATAAGCCTGAGCCCTTCCGGGTCGACTTTAAGAACCTCTTCGCCATCGAAACTGGCGGTAGAGACATAATTTTTTGTAACAAGATGATACTTGGTGGTATCTTCTCCGAGCTGAAAAAGCTCCTCGTACTTGAATTCCATATCTGTCAGTTATTGTTGTTTCATTGCGGCAAAGTTACGAAGTTGTTCAGGCTTCGCCTCCCTCCATAAGGAATTTTTTCATGAATTCGTTCAGGTCCCCGTCCAATACTCCTGCCGTATCGGATGTCTCGTATCCGGTACGGAGATCCTTTACCATTTTGTACGGGTGCAGTACGTAGCTGCGGATCTGCGAGCCCCATTCTATCTTCTTCTTCTTTCCTTCGAGCTCCGCCTGTTTCTCCCTCCGTTTTTTGAGTTCCAGGTCGTACAGGTGCGATTTGAGGATACGCAGGGCGTTCTGGCGGTTGTCCAGCTGGGAGCGGGTCTCGGTATTCTCCACAACTATCCCGGTAGGGATGTGGCGCACCCTTACACCTGTCTCGACCTTGTTTACGTTCTGGCCTCCTGCACCCGACGAGCGGTATGTATCCCATTCGAGGTCGGCGGGGTTGATTTCTATCTCGATAGTATCGTCTACCAACGGGTAAACGAATACGGATGAGAAAGTAGTCTGCCTTTTCCCCTGGGCATTGAAGGGAGATATGCGTACAAGCCGGTGTACCCCGCTTTCCCCCTTGAGGTATCCGAAAGCATAGTCTCCCTCGAACTGCAGGGTGACCGATTTTATACCGGCTTCATCCCCGTCTATCATATCCGTTATGGAGACTTTATACCCGTTGCGTTCACCCCAGCGTACGTACATCCTCATCAGCATGGCCGACCAGTCGTTGCTTTCTGTCCCGCCGGCCCCTGAATTTATCTTCAGTATGGCCCCCAGGCTGTCTCCTTCGTCGCCGAGCATGTTGCGCAGTTCCAGATCTTCTACTTTGGACATCAGGGCCGCGAATGATGCATCGGCATCGGTTTCGGCCTCCGGGTCCTCTTTGGCGAATTCCATCAATATCTCCAGATCACCGGACATTTCCGTAATCCTGTCGAAAGCGTCGGTCCAGAACTTTACCGAGGCCATTTTTTTCAGATAGGCCTCTGCTTCTTTCGGATCATCCCAGAAATCCGGTTCAGTACTGTGTTTCTGCATTTCCGCTACCGTTTCCTTTTTGGCAGCGATGTCAAAGACACCTCCCCAGCGTACCGATACGCTGACGCAAGTCTTTTACCTGTTCAGTGGTAATCATCTTCCGTAATATTATGTTTCTGAATTTTCAAATTCTTCCATTATCCTGACGGAGTCTTCCATTCCGTAACCTCTTCCGGCCGCGTAGCGCAGAAACCTGGCTCTGCGCGTCCTTATGTCCGGTGCGTCGATGCTTTTCCATTTCGAGGACAGCAGCGCCTTCATTCTACGTTCTGCCGCCGGGGAGATGCTCTCCCGCATGGCAACGGCTATTGTTTCGTTGTCTATCCCTTTTTTCCTGAGGACATATTCTATCTTCCTGCCGCCCCAGCCGGTAATGGCCGACTTGTCCCTGACGAAAGCTGCAGCAAAACGCATGTCATCGATATAGCCTTCCTTGTGGAGACGGGACAGGACTTCGGAAATATCCTGGGGGGAAAGTCCGGAACGTCTCAGTTTCCCGGCAATATCCCCGCTGCAGTATTCCCTTCGGCTGCAAAGATAGGCCATCTTTCCGGTAATGGAGGCTATTTCATCCATTAATAATGTGGTGTTATGTGTATTTATTCGTGTTTTTTCCCGCTGAGCATGCCGCATGCCGCCATGATGTCCTCCCCCCTTGACGCTCTCAATGTGGCAGTTATACCTGCGGCTGTGAGCCTGGTCCTGAATGCTTCGATTACTTCCATGGGCGGGGGGGACAGGGGAGAGCCGGGAATCCTGTGGAAACGGATCAGGTTGACCCTGCACTCTATTCCGCGAAGCAGCCTAATGAGGGCGTCCGCATGTCTTTTGCCGTCGTTTATCCCGGCGAACATGGTGTATTCGAAGCTGATTCTACGCTGTCCGGTAAAATCGTATTGCCGTATGGTTTCCATGGTCTTATGCAGCGGATAGGGCTTCTCCATCGGCATAAGTTCCAGTCTTTCCCCATGGAACGGGTTGTGCAGGCTTATAGCGACATGGCACTGGCATTCGTCCAGAAGTCTCCTTAACGGCGATATTCCACTGCTATTATCTGCATTTACGCCTATGGTCGAGACGGTTATGCGTTTCGGACTCCATGCCAGGCCCCAGTCGGAGGTGAGGATACTTATGGCTGACAATACATTGTTTATATTGTCCAGCGGCTCTCCCATTCCCATGAAAACCGCATTGGTCAGCCCTTCGCTACCGTCGATTTCGAAAAACTGGGAAAGTATTTCGGTTACTGTCAGATTACCGTGAAAGCCCTGTCTTCCCGTCATGCAGAACCTGCATCCCATACGGCATCCGGCCTGGGACGATACGCAGACGGTCCGTCTTTCTCCGTCCGGAATCATTACGGTTTCCACATAACGGCCGTTGCCGCATACGGGGAAGAGATACTTGACCGTCCCGTCGGATGAGACCGCCTTGTCGGAATAGGGGATACGCCCTACGGTGCAGATGTCCGAAAGCGCGGCGCGGGCGCGTTTGGAAATGTTGGTCATCCCGTCGATATTCCGGATTCTCTTATGGTAGAGCCAGTCGGCCATCTGCGACGCCGTATATGCCGGCAGGCCGTTCCGGGAGCATATCAGTTTCAGCTCGTCGGGAGTCTTTCCGAAAAGGGGTTCAATGTGTTCCATTCCGGGCAAAGATAGAAAAAGCAGGGCGTATGGCAAAATGCACTTTGACACATGCAGGTCAGGGACTCCGTGAACGGACGGGAAGTACAAAAAAATCGTCCACAGTGAGGTCACCGTGGACGATCTTTTCAAATCACAGGAATATTACGGTTCCTGCAATTGCTATTCTTCGGGGCCAAGGGTGAGGGTTATCTCGTTGCCCTGGTCGAGGATTGATGCGGCGAAGTCCTTTATGTCTTCGGCGGTCAGGCTGTTTACAGCGTTTTCGTATTCTGTGTCAGTATCGGTGCCGAAATTGATAAAGTCCCCTATCGTAGTAAGCCAGTAGCTGTTCTGATGCCTGTTTTCAGTGATATTCTTCAGGAAGTTTTCTTTGGCCTTGGACAGCTGCTCCTGTGTAGGTCCGTTTTCAGCCATACTCTTGAATCCTTCCTTGGCGAGGACAAGAAGTAAAGCTGCCTTTTCCGGATTGGTGTCGAATGTTATCTGGAAGAGGAACCTGTTATCGGGCTTGGGAATAAACTGGCCGAATGCGCCAACCCCGTAGGTGCCGCCTTCTTCTTCCCTTATGGTCTCCGTATAGATCAGGTCGAGGACATACATGAGGGCATCCATCCTGACTTTATTTTGGAGGTTGAATTCCATTTCACCGCTCATGAATATGCCGACAGTGACCTTGGGGGTCGTCATGGCCATTTTTGCATCATGGGAGAATGTGCCTTCCACTACGCCGTCATGG
>DVLA01000012.1 GCA_018715745.1 Candidatus Coprenecus stercoripullorum | reverse complement strand
GATATCCGCCGATGGAATAACCTGCAGAGGCGGATACCTTTAAGTCGGAGGTGATGTTCCTTGGCCTGGGGTCTGTCTGCCGGTATTCGTGCAGGGCCCTGTATGAGCCGTTCAACCCGTAGCTGAACCTTCCGTCTCTTCTGGAGTAGCCTCCTGAAAACATGTATTTTTCCATGGCGAGATTCCCGCCGACCGTATCCGCTGTAACGTACGGATATAACAGCAGAAAGTCTGAACTGGAGTTCCAAAGGATGTTTCTGCTGTTCCCGTTGGCGTATTCTACATTTGCGTAAACGGCCGACCTGCCGTCCAGTCTTATCCATGAGGCGGCCTCGAATTTTCCGGCATCGGTCCTGTCTCCGAGTTGCGGAAGTATGGCCCTGTTTTCGTCGCGCATTTCATAGGATGCCCCTATTTCTGTATAGGATGCCTTGTATCTGTACAGGTTTGCAGCGGCCGAGCCGTCATATATATGCAGGCCCGTCGTATTGCGGAATCCGGACATCAGCAAGGTTTTTGTATTCGCCTTTGCAGTGTCGGGATTCTCTTCGCTCTGCGCATGGATGCAGGGGGCGAGAAAGACGGCGAGAGCAGTTATGTATAAGCTAAGACCTTTCATTTGACTTTAATTCAGATATGTAAGTTCGAGTGTCAGAATCTCGTCACTGTTCATGAGGTTTACTGCGTCGGATGGTTGTCTGTGCCTGGAACATCTGACCCGTCGGACAGTGCCGTCCCCGAAGTCGGCTGTACCGTCGAAGCCGAGAATATATACTCCTTTCTGTACCTTCATTGACGCCATGCAGTTTGTGAAGCGGGGATACGGATAATTTTCCCGGGTATTTATATTCCTGAAGAACGATACGTTTTCGTCCCCATCTACCGTGATAAGGACGGCGTTCCTGCCATCAGGAAGTATGGCTTTAAGTGAGACATCGGTAAAAATATCCTCTCTTCCCGGCATGTTGCACGATGTCAGGAATAACAGTGATACAATAATGCAGGCTGTTTTCATATCTTCAGATTTAGTTCCATTCCGAAATACGGCTGTACGCTTCTGCGTACCAGAACATCGTAGGACGTATAGTATGGAGGGGTATAGTCCAGCAGTTTGTTCACGAATACGGAAAGCGATAATTTGTCATCGAACAAGGTTTTCGTGATTTTCAGGTTTATGTTCATGCAGAAGGGTATTCTGTTATATCTGAAAACGGATTCGTCCCTGTTGTCGATGAGTTGGGACAGGACTCCGTCTTCTGCCGACGCTGCCGTGAATTCGTGCCAGATGCCTTTCTTGTCTATGTAGTATTCGGGATACGGGTCGACATAGAGAGTCTGGCTTCCTGTGAACCACAGGCACTGGAATGATGTCGTGAAAATGAGTCCGAGGCGCGGGATCTGGGTATCAAAGGTGAAATTAGTATTGAATGATTCTCTTAAATATTTTTCAGTCTCGGCATAATATCCTATATAGGGATATACTTCTCCGCCGACAATAGAGGAAGGACGGCCGAAATCAGGCAGACTGTTCATGTAGGTTGTTCTGAACCAGGCTCCGCTGACCATTATTCTGGTTCTGATGGGACGTATCCTTGCAGATACGAATGTGAACTCCACTCCTTCCTTCAGAGTTCTGCTGCCATTGTCCGGTACTCCGTAGACGGTGAGCAGGGTGTCGGTGACATACGGGACTTTGTCGAGCTCGGGCGGGCCGTCCAGAGTCCCGAGGTCTATTGACTGTTCGTCATAGTCCTTGTATATGAATTGTATGAGCCGGCCCTGACTTCTGAACCCCGAAGTCATGTCCTCGCGGAAATATGTTACGGAAAGGGAATTTCCTTTCCATTCGAGGTCGGTCCTTATTTCCCATTTAAGGTTTCTTGCGGCATCAAGTCCGTAGTTGGAAGGATCGATTTTGAAGACCTTGAGGTTTATGCGCCTCTTCTCCTTGTCTTCCGGCCAGAAGTTCATCTGGGTGATGTCGTAATAGATCTGTTCCGGATACAGGTAATCCATAGTCGGATATTTTGTATGGATGCCTGCACCTGCGGATATGTATATGCCGAAGGGACTGCCTGCCAGGTCGAAAGAGGGCAGGGTGAGCATTGCGTTTATGCGCGGATCCGCATGCACTTTCCCGTTCAGGCTGTACCGGCTGCTTATGTTCATCATTGTTGAAATCCTTATTCCCGCCATGATATCTATTCTCGCTTTGCCGGCCTCTATTCCGGCATTGTCTTCTATGAATGCGGACATGATATGGATTGCAGGGATGGAGTTGAAGGCCCGGGGCCTTACATTCATGTCGGGAGAGAACGGCCGTTCCACGTCGAATATTATGCCTTCTCCATAGTTTTTGTCCATGTCCCATTCGATTCCGGCCTTGATGTTGTTCCTGAATTTTTCCGGTCCGAAACGGAGATGCACGCTACCCTTTATAAATGAATTGAAAGGTATTCCCTTTACTTTCAGCGTTGCCTCATAACTTGTAGGCAATGCCTCCACATCGTATTCCCCTTCTTCTCTTGCAGTTGACAGCGGCACTTCGCTTCCCATGGCAACGTATTTCCATCTGTCTATAATGTCCATGTCTGCGGATACTGCGGCTTTAATGTTGAGATATCTGAAAAACCCGGCCTGTCTCGAAGTTATCCTGAAGTCCGCTGAGCCGCTGAAACGGTTGTATCCGGAACTGTATTTTTCTACCGGACCATGTGTTCCGAAATCGAGATCCCTGTCAGATTTGGCATTGTCGAAAGAGCCGCTGTAGTCCAAACTGCCTGATACGGAAAACAAGAACTTGTCATTGCTGTTCCAGTCGCGGCCTATTCTGAACGAGGCGTTAAGCCTTTTGTAGTTCTGGCGGGTGTTGCGCGGATCAGCGCGGGAGTCGAGAAATCCTCCGCCGACATTTATCTTTAACGGCTTTTCCGGCCCGGAGGTCTCGAATCCTTTCCCGATGTAAATCAATTTACTTTTCATATCGGCCTTGAAGCGGGCAGTAAAATCCCTGCCTCCGTTTCTGCGCCTGATATTTACCATTCCGCTCGTGAGATCCCCGTATTCGGCAGAGGCAATTCCCCTGACTATTTCCACGCTTTCTATGTCATCGGTCGGTATCGAGCGCATGTCTACACCGCGATTTACGAATGAACTGCCGTATCCGCTGTAAACAGGGGTGGATTGCAGGTTGGCGTCAGTGCTTATAGGTATGCCGTCTATGGTGAATTGTGTACCGAGAGAGCTTGTACTGTAGTCTCCCCCGATAGGGTCCGCTTCGCGCAGCCTGATAATCTGGGCTGACGAGAATGAAGGATCGGCAGCTCTTCCGCCCGGAATAAGTTCGAGCACGTCGGCGATGCTGGAAGGCTGCAGGTGCTTCATGGCATCTTCCCCGATTACCGATTTTGTTACGCTGCCCTTCGGCTCGGTTGCACTTACGGTAACTTCCCTTAAGGACAGTCTCAGCTCTGTCTTTACAGTATACTCTTTTATGCCTGACCCCGTGTCGATTTTCCCTCCGTCTATGACTTCGTTGAAATAGAGGATTTTTATATTATAAATGTCATCCGGAATGTTCCGGAACAGGCATGTTCCGGACTCATCGCACAATGCGGTGTAATAACGTCCCTTCTCCCTGTTTTCAAGAACGCAGTGCAGAATGGGCATCGGTTCTTCTGAGCCGGTATCCGTTATTTTTATGAGCAGCGTATCTTCATCACTCTGTCCGTACAGGACAGGAGCTGCCGCACATGCGGCGATGGCGGCGGAAAGTTGAAAGACGAATCTCAGTATCCTCCCTTTCATGTATGCCTTGTCTTATTACGGAACGCAAAATTATTTCCGTACGGACGGGAGGACAATCCCAATTTATTATTAAAACGGGTATTCCTTTAGCTATAGAATGGTATTTCTATCGGACCGAGTCAGGGGCGTATACCTGTGCAAAGAAGGGGTTGTGTTTTGCAATCTCCTCGAAATTCCAGGTGTTTTGGCCTTTGACGTATTTAGGCAGGCATTCCGGACACCAGTGCCCGCCCTTGAGGACTGAATTCGGGGACATTGTGAATTCATGCCCGGCATAGCACCTCCATTTAAGCGGGGTTGTCAGGTCGCCTTTTGTCATGTTTTCCGACAGGCATTCCCCGCCGCGGAAGGCGGCTACCTTCCTCATGTCATCAATATCAAGTTCGGGAACAGGCTTGCTCTCGTCATATCCGTGATTGAGCGGTACCGGCTCGCTTTCCGGTCTGCTGCAGTCGAAGTCTTTCCATTTTGCCGGAATCTTCCGGTACTCTTCAAGCGAGCCGAAATGCGCATTGATACGTCCGGTTATAT
>DVLA01000072.1 GCA_018715745.1 Candidatus Coprenecus stercoripullorum | reverse complement strand
TCTTCCGTACCGTTTTCCAGAATAGGCGCTGCACAAAGGGATGTATGGGCGGAAAGTACTACGCCGGTGGTGGCGCATACTCTCGACAGTTCCTCTACAGCAATGGTATACATGATATTGTCCCCTCCTGCCCCTCCGTATTCTTTGGGTACGGGTATGCCGAACAGGCCGAGGGCGGCCATCTTTTCTACTGTCTCGGAAGGGAATCTCTCCTGCTCGTCGATTTCAGCGGCAAGAGGCTTTACCTCGTTGTCCGCAAATTCCCTTATCATCTGCTTGAATAGAGACTGGGTCGGTGTCAAATTGAAATTCATATCTGCTGCTCATTAATATTTGTAAAACCCTTCACCTGTTTTTCTGCCAAGGAGATTTGCCCTGACCATCTTCCTTAAAAGAGGATGGGGCCTGTATTTGTCATCTCCGAATTCCTTATGGAGAACTTCCATAATGGCAAGGCATACGTCGAGCCCGATGAGATCCGCAAGTGCGAGAGGTCCCATGGGATGGTTTGCGCCCAGTTTCATGGCTTCATCGATGTCTTCTTTTGAAGCTACCCCGTCAGCAAGAATGCCTGCCGCCTCATTTACCATCGGAATCAATATGCGGTTAACCACGAAACCGGGAGCTTCGTTTACGGCCACAGGCGTCTTGCCTATCTCTTTGCAAAGGCTGAAAACGGCTTCGGCAACCTCATCCGATGTTTTCTGGCCCTTTATTACCTCCACGAGTTTCATGACCGGCGCAGGGTTGAAGAAGTGCATCCCTATCAGATTGCTGGGATGGGATATGCATGATGCAATCTCAGTAATCGACAGCGAGGATGTATTGGTTGCCAGTATCGTCTCGGGCCTGATTATCCCGTCAAGGGTCTTGAAAAGCTCTATCTTGAGTTCCATGCTTTCCACGGCCGCCTCTATGATAAGGTCCGAGCCGGCAATTGCCGCATAATCGGTAACAGGAGTGATATTGCCTATAACGGAGTCTATTGCCTCCTGAGTCATTTTACCTTTCTCCACCAGTCTTGAAAGGGATTTTGTGATTTTTCCCATGGCCCTGGCGTTGCTTTCAGCGCTGCGGCTTTTCATGGTAACCTTGCGTCCGGCCTGTGCAAGCGCCTGGACTATACCGGAGCCCATTGTTCCGGTCCCTATGACGGATATTTTATCTATTTTCATAATTCTGATAATTTTAACTGTTTCTGAAATTGGCTTTTCTCTTTTCCAAGAAGGCGTTCATGCCCTCTTTCTGATCTGTTGTCGAGAAGCATTCGGCGAAAATGCCGTTCTCGTATTCAATTGCAGCCCGGCCGTCCATGTCATAATTGTCATTTATGCACGTCTTGGCAGACCTTACGGCAACAGGGGCGTTTGCGACTATATCCCTTGCAAGCCCGAGCACAAAATCCATAAGTTCTTCTGCAGGCAGGAGATGATTGACAAGCCCTATCCTAAGGGCTTCTTTTCCGTCTATCATCCTTCCTGAATATATGAGCTCTTTTGCGTATCCCTGGCCAATAAGTTTCGGTAAACGGTATGTTCCGGAAAATCCTGGAATTATACCCAATTTCACCTCTGGCTGGCCGAATTTGGCCTTTTCCGAGGCTATGCGGATATCGCAGGCCATGGCCAGTTCGCATCCGCCGCCGAGGGCAAATCCATTTATTGCCGCGATTACGGGGATTCCGAGCTGCTCTATCTTACGGAAAACGCCGGCGCCCTTACGTGCAAACTCCAATGCTTCAGAAGGCTGGAATCCTGCCATCTGGGCTATGTCCGCACCTGCCACGAATGCCTTGCCTTCACCCGTCAGTACAAGAAGCCTGATATGGGCGGGCAGCTTGCCGATAAAAGAGTCCAGTTCTTCCATAAGCTCCATATTCAAGGCATTAAGCGCTTCGGGGCGGTTTATGACAAGAATGGCTATGCCGTCTTCCAGGAATTCGGATTTAATAAAGCGGTATCCCTCCATGTCGTTACTGTCTCATCGGTTTGAGATCGGGGGAAATCCTGAGCCTGGCTTCCGTGGCCGCCTGAACCTGCTCTACGGTAAACTCAGGATTGATTTCCGTAAGCACTATGCCGTCAGGGCCTATTTCCATAACCCCCATTTCAGTGATAATCATATTTACCTGGCCGGCGGCAGTAAGAGGGAGCCTGCATTCCTTAAGTATCTTGGGATTGCCTTTGGCAGTATGCTCCATCGTCAGTATCACTTTCCTTGCACCGACCAGCAGGTCCATCGCCCCGCCCATTCCGGGTACTTTCTTCCCGGGGATAATCCAGTTTGCTAGATTGCCTTTCTCATCCACTTCCAGTGCGCCGAGGAAAGTGACGTCCACGTGCCCGCCGCGAATAATCTCGAACGAGGCAAGGGAACTGCATGCATATGCCCCGGGTACGGCAGTTATATAGCCTCCTCCCGAATTTATCAGATCCGGGTCCTCTTCGCCCGGAGCCGGTGTCGGCCCCATGCCTACCAGACCGTTTTCCGATTGCAGGATAACTGAAATTCCGTCCGGCAGGTAATCAGGAATCATAGTGGGAAGCCCTATTCCGAGATTCACCACGTCACCGTCCTTGAGTTCGAGAGCCGCCCTGCGGGCGATTGTCTCTCTTATCTGATTCTTGTCCATCATAGTGATTTATTGTGATTAATGTTTATTGTGCCTTCTAACGTATTCTTCTGCTATAAATGACGCAACATTGTCGGCGTAGGTATTCATGCCGAAGCCGGCGTCATATCCCAGCTCCTTTGCCAGTTCATGTGTAATTCTCGGTCCTCCGCAGACAAGTATTATCCTGTCTCTCAGGTTTTCCGCTTCAAGCAGTTCCACAAGGTTCACGAGATTTTTTATATGGATATCCTTCTGTGTGACAGTCTGCGAAACGAGGATTGCATCGGCGCCCATTTCTACAGCCTTGGCAATGAGTTCCTCATTGGGGACCTGGCTTCCCATGTTCAGGGCTTCGAACATTTCATATCTTTCTATACCGTAATGCCCTGCATACCCCTTCATATTCATGATGGCATCGATGCCTACTGTATGCGCGTCCGTACCGGTACTTGCACC